>CAZNQZ010000206.1:0-4304 GCA_964575245.1 uncultured Lachnobacterium sp.
GACGGTTCCGTCCAGCATCGCACGGATCGTTCCGTTCGGACTCTTCCACATCTCTTTCAGATTGTACTCGCTGACACGGGCGGCGTTCGGGGTAATTGTGGCGCACTTCACCGCCACGCCGTACTTCTTTGTGGCGTTGGCGGAATCAATCGTCACCTGGTCGTCCGTGCGGTTCCGCTCCTCGAGTCCCAGATCATAGTATTCTGTCTTTAAGTCGATAAACGGCAGCAGCAGCTCATCCTTGATCATTTTCCAGAGGATGCGGGTCATCTCGTCCCCGTCCATCTCTACCAGCGGTGTTGTCATTCTGATCTTTTCCATATTATTCTCCTTTCGCGTCCTAATTTTTGCCCAGCAGCTCCAAATTCCATCCAATCCTGTTCATATTGGAAATCGTGTTGCGAATATGCTCCCGCGCCCTCTCCTCAGCGGCAGCCGGATCGCGCGCAATCAGCGCCTCTGTGATCCGCCTGTGTTCCATCGCCGATGCCCTCGCACGGTTTTCATCCCCGAGGCTGACCCTTCGGATGCGCTGCAGGTAGTGGTGATAGTCCTTTAAAACCCGGTTCAGTTCCTTGCTGTCACAGGCATCATAGAGGATCTGGTGAAAGCGGTTGTCCTGCTCGACCACTTGATCCAGATTGCCCTTGGAGCGATGAAACTCCGTCAGAAAAATGGTCTCCTCCAGCGCGTCGATCTGCTCCTTTTTGATTTTTTCCGCCGCCCAGCGGGCGCAAAGCCCTTCCAGAAGCGTCCGGATCTCATAGATTTCCTTTAAATCCTTCAGGGAAACTCCCTCCACAAAGGCGCCCCGGTTCGGGATAATGTACACCAGCCCCTCCAGCTCCAGCTGGCGCAGCGCCTCGCGCACCGGGGTCCGGCTCACGCCGAGCTCATCGCCGATCGCCTTCTCCTTCAATTCCTCGTTCGCCTCATATTTTCCGTTTAAGATGTTCTCGCGGATCGCGTGGAACACCCTGGACCCCATTGAATATTGCTCCTCTGGCATTTCCTTCACCTACTATTTTACCAATTTTTTTCTATAATACAATCCCCAACTCCTGACAGGTGTCCGCAATTTTATCCACCAGCTCCTGATCCGTCATGACCGTGACACGCCCCTCGTCATACTGCGCGTCCACCCAGTCGCGGATGAGCCGGACAAGCTCGGAGTTTTTGTCTACGCGCCGCTCCTGCGGAAGGTGATAGTAATTGTTGATCCAGTGCGCGATCCCCGCAAGCCCCGAGGTGTTGGACACGGAGACAAGCGGCGGGCGGTTTAAGAATTTCCCTGTGTCAAAGATATTGTAGATCTCCTCATTCTTTAAGAGCCCGTCCGCATGGATACCCGCCCGCGTCACATTAAAATTGCTTCCCACAAAGGGCGTGCGGCGCGGCTGCGTATACCCCAGCTCACTCTCAAAGTACTCCGCCAGCTCCGTGATGACTGTCGTGTCCATGCCGTCCAGCGTGCCCTTCAGCTGCGCGTACTCAAATACCATCGCCTCCAGAGGCGTGTTGCCCGTGCGCTCACCAATCCCGAACAGCGAGCAGTTCACGCCGCAGGCGCCATAAAGCCACGCGGTCGTAGAATTGTTGACCGCCTTGTAAAAATCATTGTGCCCGTGCCACTCGATGAGCTCCGACGGGACGCCTGCATGGGTGGTCAGGCCGTAGATGATCCCAGGCACACTCCGCGGGATCACCGCCCCCGGAAAATTCACGCCAAAGCCCATCGTATCGCACGCCCTCACCTTGATCGGGATCTTGTACTGATCCATCAGCTTCATCAGCTCTACGCAGAACGGAATGACAAAGCCGTAGATGTCCGACCTCGTGATATCCTCCAGATGGCAGCGCGGGCTGATCCCGGTCTCCAGACATTCCCTGACAATTCCAAGATACTGGTTCATGGCCTCCCTGCGGTTCATCCGCATTTTATAGAAGATATGGTAATCCGAACAGCTCACCAGAATCCCGGTCTCCCTGAGACCGATATCCTTCACCAGCTCAAAATCCTTCTTCGTCGCGCGAATCCATGCCGTGACCTCCGGGAACTGATACCCCCGCTCCAGACACTTGTGCAGGGCGTCCCGGTCCTTTTTGCTGTATAAAAAGAACTCGCTCTGGCGCACCAGCCCCTTCGGGCCGCCAAGCCGGTGCAGATAGTCGTAGATCGTCACGATCTGTTCTGTGGTGTAAGGTGCCCTGGACTGCTGGCCGTCTCGGAAGGTCGTATCCGTGATCCAGATCTCCTCCGGCATATTGTGGGGGACGATCCGGTCATTGAAGGCAATCTTGGGAATCTCATCGTAGGGGAACAGATTGCGGAACGTGTTGGGCTCCTCCACATCCGCGAGCTGGTAAAAATGCTCCTCCAGCTGCAGCAGATTCGTCTTATCATTCATTACCACTTCTCTCATGCCACTCACTCCTCTATTGAATAATTGTATACAATAATGCTTTTATGTAATTTATTATATCCACCTGCTCCCGCTCTGTCAACCCTAAAATCAAGGATACCGGAGCAAAAATGTATGAGATATCAAAATTTTTGGAAATCAGGAACCCCTCGACTGCGGCCTCATACAATATACTGTAAAACAAAATTTTTGGGAGGTCACCTATGAGTGATTTAACTGCTACCAATTGTGGCTGCTCTACTTCTGATAACGGATGCTGCAACATTATCTGGATCATCCTGCTGCTCTCCTGCGCTTGCGGCAACGGCTCTTTCTTTAACAACGGCGGTGGCTGCGGCGGCAACGATTCCTGCTGCTGGATCATCCTCCTTCTGCTGCTCTGCGGCGGCTGCGGCGGCAACGGCATCTTCTAAGAAAACGCTTAATCAGCGTTTCCCTAAACATAGCCGATCAGGGGAAAAGGCGGACAGTTCCAACTGTCCGCCTCATTTATAAATCCTGTATTATTTCTTCCAATAATTCCATCAGCGCTGGAACATTGACAGGTTTCGCTATATGTCCGTTCATTCCTGCATCAAGTGCCGCTTTTTTGTCTTCTTCAAATGCATTCGCGGTCATTGCAATAATGGGGATATTCGCATATTCCTCGTTTTCCAATGCCCTGATCTGCCTTGTAGCCTCATAACCGTTCATAATCGGCATCTGAATATCCATCAGGATTAAGTCGTACTGGCCGGGCTTAGCTGCTTTTATCTTATCAACTGCAACAACCCCGTCATCGGCAACATCCATAACAAACCCTGCTTCCTGCAAAATTTCCACAGCAATCTCCTGATTCAGCTCATTGTCCTCTACCAGAAGAATTTTCTTACCCTTAAAGGATGTTGTATGATCCAAAACGGTATCCTGCGCATCGGAAACGGTAAATGGCGACTCGAGAATCTCCCGAAGCTCCGACAGGAAAACAGGCTTTGAACAAAAGGCTGTCACCCCTGCGTTTCTCGCTTCCTCTTCAATATCAGACCAATCATAAGCTGTCAGTATAATAATCGGCCTTCCCTCTCCGATGATCGTGCGAATCCGCCTTACAACCTCAATCCCATTCATATCAGGCATCAGCCAATCTATAATATAGGCAGCATATTTATCATTCTGGTCTTCTGCAAGCTTGACACGGAGCACCGCCTCTTTACCGGAAGTCGTCCAGTCCGGACGCATCCCAATCACGGAAAGCATCTGGGTAACACTGGAGCAGGTATTAAAATCATCATCTACCACAAGCGCGCGAAGACCTTTCAGTTCCGGAATAATCTCCTGTCTTACCGTATCGGAACAGGTTCTCAGCTGCAATGCTACGGTAAAGGTGGTTCCTTTTCCCTCTTCACTGACAACGGAAATTGTACCGCCCATCATATCCACTATATTCTTGGTAATTGCCATGCCGAGCCCTGTTCCCTGAATCCCACTGACCGTACTGGTTCTCTCCCGTTCAAACGGTTCAAAAACCTGTTCTACAAATTCAGGGCTCATTCCGATTCCGGTATCCTTCACCTGAAATTCATACAATGCAAAACCCTCAGGAGCATTTCCCTTTTGCTGGATCCGGACACTTACCATTCCACCGGGCTTCGTAAATTTCATTGCATTACTCAAAAGATTCAACAGAATCTGATTCAGCCTGAGCTTATCACAAAAAACATTTTCATTTACCACATCAACCGTGTCGATATAGAATTCCAGCTGCTTCGATGCAATATCCGCCTGTACGATTGTCTTTAAATCATGCATGATTTCCGGAAGAGAGGCTTCCTTTTCCTCAATCTTTACCTTTCCGCTTTCAATACGGCTCATATCCAAAACATCATTAATCAGGCTCAAAAG
>CAZNQZ010000207.1:0-4303 GCA_964575245.1 uncultured Lachnobacterium sp.
CATCGTCGCAGCCGCCTTTTCCGAGGCGTGTGACGAGCTGGAAAAGGCGGAGGACTTTGAGCTCGCCGTACATGATCTGATCAAAAAATATGCAGTGGAGCACCAGCGCGTTGTATTTAACGGCGACGGTTACTCGGATGAGTGGGTTGCGGAGGCCGAGAGGCGCGGGCTGGCAAATGTCAAATCCATGGTCGATGCCATCCCGTCCTATGTGGCGCCGGAGTCGGTGGCTGCCTTCGAGAAATTCGGGGTGTTCACAAGGACAGAGCTGGAGTCCCGCGTGGAGATCGAGTATGAGACCTATGCCAAGACGATCAACATTGAGGCGCGGGCGATGATTGACATTGTCAGCAAACAGATCATTCCGGCAGTCATCAAGTACACAACCGTGCTGGGGACGTCGATTCAGACTGTTGTAAACGCCTGTCCGGGAGTCGATACCCAGGTTCAGACCGAGCTTTTGACGGAAACCTCGGCACTTTTGGCAGAGACCCAGACGGCACTCACAAAGTTAAAGAAGGTGGCCGATCAGGGCGGAGCGATGACCCAGGGGAAGGAGCAGGCGCACTTCTACCGCGACGAGGTGAAAACCACCATGGATGCGCTGCGCGCACCGGTAGATAAGCTGGAGATGATCGTCGATAAGGATCTGTGGCCAATGCCGTCCTACGGGGATCTGATTTTTGAAGTATAAAAAAATGACACTTTTTTTGGGACCACAACGCCGTGGACACTGGGAAAAGTGTCTTTTTTTCAGGGAGGAAAGGATTATGACAGAAGAGATGATGAAACTGGTGAGTGACAATGTATTTGGAGTATGGTTCCTGATCGGAGCGGCTCTGGTGTTCTGGATGCAGGCGGGCTTCGCGATGGTGGAGGCAGGCTTTACCCGGGCAAAGAATACAGGAAATATCTTAATGAAGAATCTGATGGATTTCTGTATCGGCACGGTGACGTTTATCCTGATCGGATTTTCGCTCCTGCTGGGGGAGGATCTGCTGGGCTTTATCGGAAAACCGGGATTCGATATTTTTCAGGCATACGGAGAGTTCAATTTTTCCGCGTTTGTGTTTAACCTGGTGTTCTGTGCGACCACCGCGACCATCGTGTCCGGTGCAATGGCGGAGCGGACAAAATTCCTGTCCTACTGCGTTTATTCCGGGGTGATCTCTGCGTTCATATACCCGATCGAGGCGCACTGGATCTGGGGAGGCGGCTGGCTGGCACAGATGGGGTTCCACGATTACGCGGGCTCCTGCGCCATCCATATGGTGGGCGGTATCTCCGCGCTCATCGGCGCGGCAATCCTCGGGCCGCGCATCGGTAAATTCACGAAAAATAAGGCGGGAGCTGTCACAAAGGTCAACGCGTTTCCGGGTCACAATCTGCCGCTGGGATGTCTGGGTGTATTCATTCTCTGGCTGGGCTGGTACGGCTTCAACGGCGCGGCGGCGACGGATATCCCGACCCTCGGGAGCATCTTTCTCACAACGACGATCGCCCCGGCAATCGCGACCGTGGTGTGTATGGTGTTCACATGGGTCAAATACGGCAAGCCGGACGTTTCCATGTGTCTGAATGCCTCGCTGGCGGGGCTGGTGGCGATCACGGCGGGCTGTGATGTGACGGACGCCCTCGGAGCAATCGTGATCGGGGCGGTGGCAGGACTTCTGGTGGTGTTCGGCGTGTGGTTTCTGGACAACAAGCTGCACGTGGACGATCCGGTGGGCGCTGTGGCAGTACATATGTTAAACGGTATCTGGGGCACCATTGCAGTCGGTCTGTTTGCGACGGATCAGGCGCCGGGCTTTGCCCTCGCGGGGATGGAGAAGGGCCTGTTTTACGGCGGGGGATTCACGCAGCTCGGGCTGCAGCTGATCGGCTTTGCGGCGGTTGCGGGCTGGACGGCGGTCTGCATCAGCGTCACCTTTTTCGCCATTAAGGCGACGATCGGCCTGAGGGTGACGGAGGAGGAGGAGATTGTGGGGCTTGATGCGACAGAGCACGGCCTTCCTTCCGCCTATGCGGGCTTTTCCATCATGGATATCTCCAACACCATGACGATGGATGTCAACGAGAACACGGATCTGGGCGTATCGGAATTCAACGACGCGACCCCGGCGCAGAGGAATGCGGCGGTGAAGGTGGTGAGCGCAAGCCACGAGCCCACCGGTATTCACAAGGTGGTGATCATTGCGAAGCTGTCTCGTTACGATCAGCTGAAGAAGGCGATGAATGACCTCGGCGTGACGGGTATGACCTGTACGCAGGTCATGGGCTGCGGCGTCCAGAAGGGCTCCGGGGAGCGCTACCGCGGTGCGGAGGTGGACGCGACCCTGCTGCCGAAGATCAAGGTCGAGGTGGTAGTCAGTAAAATTTCGGTTGAGAGCGTTGTGGAGGCGGCGAAGAAAGCCCTCTACACCGGGCATATCGGGGACGGAAAAATCTTCGTGTACGATGTGGCGAAGGTGGTTAAGGTCCGCACCGGCGAGGAGGATGTGGCTGCCCTGCAGGATGTGGAGTAGCAAAACAGATGAGTATGATAAGGGCCGTCGCAGCAGCGACGGCCTTTGCAATGCGGCTCTAAAGCCCAATCTGCAGGGATTTCACCTTACTGAATTTCCCATAAACGCGTTTCCCGTCCGCGTTTACCGTATAAGCCCTGACTTTATAATAGTAAGTTGTGCCGGCTTCCTGTATGTCGGCGGACCACTTTTTTGCACTTCCCTTTTTGATTCTCTTTATGAGGATATAATTGCTGTTCTTTTTTTTGCTCCGATAAATTTCATAGCCTTTGGCTCCCGAAGTTTTTTTCCAGGTAAGCGTTACGTTTCCGTTGCTTTTGCCTTTTACGGTCAAACTCTTTACCTGTGCCGGAAACGAATCCTGATTAATGATGAACGGGTCTGTCAGTTCCAGTGGAAGTGTCATTTCACTTCGCCCGTTTCCATTTACATATTGGATTTCCGGCTTCCCAATTTCCACCTTCACCTCATACGCGCGGCTGGTTGGCTGCAGAGAGAGCGTGCCAAGCCTCACGGAACTGCTTTCGGCAAAAATACTCTGCTCCTGTTTTCCGGACAGAATCAAATCGACGAAATAGCCGTTTTCTCCCTCCGCGCGGATGGCCGCGTCTTTGACGGCGCTGTTCACCGTCTCCTCAAACTGAAACACCGGAGCTGTCATCTTGCCGCTTTGAATGGAAACAAAGAGCTGTAAACGCATGGAGGTTATCGTTTGTGTCTTTCCCTCCGGAAGACTCACGGTGACTTCCACATCATGGTCTGCCGCCTTCAGTTCCACACGGCTCTTCTCTGAGGCTGCAGTGCTTACGGGCATGGCGGCAATCAGGAAAGCAGTCAGGAACAGATATTTAATCCATTTTCTCATATTGCCCTCCCTGTAATGTGATGCCGGGCAAAACGTCCGGAATTTGAATGATCTGCGTATCGCTGACAATGCGCTCCCCCTCTAATGTCAGGGCATTGTCCACACGGTAAAGCTCGCCGCGCACACCGCCGATGTTCTTTAAGGCGTTCAAATCCAGATGTTCCTTCTCCACATAATAGACCCAGCGTCCGTCTGAGGTTTCCCCCAAATTGCCATTTTTTGGAACCTCCGCAAACAGCACCTGTTTTGACAGGACATTGCCATCCTTCGCTCCAATGACGTTTCCTTCCAGATCATACAGTAAAACGACATTGTAAGCCGGATTTCCTTTATAAGTCCCGGTGAAGACTAAGGAATCCTTCGGGATCACATCCCCGGGGCTATCGCCATATTTGAAATCAGTCGTCAGAAGCCCGACTGCGGGGATCTCGTTTTCCGCTGTCAGAAACTCCAGGTTGTCGCCGGATGGGCCGCAGAGATCAATTTCCTGAATGGCGACCGTCCCGGTCTGTGCAATGGTAAGCCTTACATATCTGGCGGAGTAGGTGCCAATCCATGCATCCCGCTCTGACGCATTGACCGAATCGAACCAGATGGTCTGTTCTTCTCCAGCCGCAAGATCGGCATAATTTTCTTTGGCGGTTGTCCATGTCACGCCGTCCACGCTGACCTCCACCGTGATCCGCCCGATGGCATCTCCCTGGTATTTCAGGGAGGTTACTTCCTCCGTCTTATGCATGTCGATGGTAATGACCCCTGTGCCGCCGCAGATTCCATGATAGGTTCCGCCTGCCTCCCTGTCATTATCCAAAATCCGCTCGATGCTGTTGACGGTCTTTGCCTCTGCGCCTGCAGAGCCATTCTCATAGTAGCCATTGTCCGGGTCTTCCGCATCCGGGTCAACAGCCGTATC
>CAZNQZ010000208.1:0-4276 GCA_964575245.1 uncultured Lachnobacterium sp.
ACCCGCTGGTATGTCGAGGAGTGCAGGCTGGAGGATCTCTCTTTCATGGCGGACGGGCATGCAGCCCTCGCGGATGAATTCCGGGTAAAAAATAAAAAAATTACTTATATTGATCAGAAAAACGCGGCCCAGGACCGGTTTAAGAGAAGGCTGGGCAATCTGGACGACAAATTTTTTGACATTATTCCGAAGTCTCTGGCGTTTAAGCCCATGGATAACGTGAAAGAATTTATCAATAAATTTGTGTTGTCTGAGGAGCGGGTGGACGTGGCGTCCCTGCGGGAGAATATCGAGACGCTCAGCGAGCTGGAGGGTATTCTGGCAGTCTCCAGAAGGCAGCAGGAGGCGTTGGAGAGGATTCTTGAAAAATTTGAGGATATCGAGGAGAAGGAGCGCGGCATACTGGTCAACGATATTTTGCTGGGGCTGGCCAACCGGGATGCGGCGAGGCTTGAGGCGGAGGAGTTGGAAAAGAGCATCCGGCTGAACAGTCAGGCCCTGGAGTCCAACCGGGAAAATGTTTTGGAGGCGGAAAAACAGCTTACAGCGCTGAATGACCAGATCATGGCTATCCAAATTGATATACGCTCCAATGATTCCAACCGTCTGCGTGAGCAGGCTCAGAACCGCATCGACGCGCTGAAACGGGATATTGAAGGGAAAAAATCGGATCGTGCAAAGCTGGGAGATCAGATCCTGCATCTGACTAATTATCTGAGCGATCTGTCAAAGCTGGAATGCCGTCCCATCACCCGCCGTGAGGCGGAGCTTCTGGGCGAGGCGGAGGAGCGCGGCGATGGGGGCGAATACGGCGGTAAGGCGCAGATCGTGGAACGGCTGGAGTCTTTTGCGGGGAAGGAGCTGCGTGAGCTGCAGGAACAGGGGATGATGCTAAAGTCTGAGATGAAGCAGATCTCCCGGGAGATCGAGGAGTGTCAGGAGCGCCTGAAGAATCTGGAGAAACGGCTGCTTCCCTATCCGGAGTATGTGAGAAAGCTGAAGGAGCTGGTGGAGAAGGAATTTGCCCGCAGGGGGATTCGATCTTCTGTATATTTTTTGTCGGAGCTTCTGGAAATAACGGATTCGGCATGGTGTAACGCCATAGAGGGCTATTTTCACACGCAGAAGTTTTATCTGGTGGTGGAGCCGGAGCATTACCAGGCGGCGTTGGAGGTTTATGACAGGAATCGCAGGAATATTCATACCGCAGGTATCATCAATACAAGAAAGCTGCCCCTGGGCCAGGAGGTCGATCCGGATTCGCTGGCGGCGGTTGTGAAAAGCGAGAACCGCTATGCCAAGGCTTATGCCAACTATATTCTGGGGCGTGTGAAACGCTGTGCGGACATACATGAGCTGGAGCAGCATGCCATCGCCATGACGCAGGAGTGCATGCTCTATCAGGGTTATGTGGTCAGGCACCTGAACCCGAAGGATTATGAGAACCCCTTTATCGGACAGAACGCATATCGGGTGCAGATTGGGAATGTAAAGCGCCAGATAGAGGAGAAAACGCAGAAGCGAAGCGGCCTCAGAGAGCAGGTGCGCCTGTATGAGGCTGTGCGGGAAAGTGCGGCGAATGTGAATCTTGAGATGCTCAAGCTTTACCTTCATGTGCCGGAAACGCTGCGGGAGCTGCAGGAACAGTTGGTGCAGGCCAATGCGGAGTTGAAGGAGGCGGAGAGTGATCCCACCCTGATCGAGCTGAACATCAAGCTTGCAGAGAAAGAGACAGAGCATGGGGAGAGGGAAAAGGAGAAGAATGCGCTGAATAAGGAAACGGTGCGGCTGGAGGACATGATCGAGCGTCAGCGTCAGGCTGTGGATATGAAAAAGCAGGAATATGACACGATGCGCGAGCAGCTGGAGAGGCAGGCGGATGAGGAGGGCCTTGCCTATCGGGATGCGGAGGAGAAGTACCGCCAGAACCGAAAGAGCAAGCAGCCCAAAAACATTGCGGAGAACTATGCGCCCCGGCGGGCGCAGCTATGCAATGAAAAGGACAGGCTGCTGAGCGGCAAAGGCGGATTGTATGAATTGCAGATGCGCTTTAATCAGGAGTTTGCGGTGGATTTTGTGACGGGACTCACAGGGATTTCCGCGTACAGGGAAGCCCATCATAAGCTTAAAAGCGTGGAGATTGTCCGCTATGAGGAGAAGCTGATGCGGGCAAAGGAGGATTGCGAACAGATTTTTCGGAGTGATTTCCTCTCAAAAATGAAGGAGAACATTGAGAGCGCAAGAAATGAATTCCGCAGTCTGAACAAGGCATTGGACAGTATCTATTACGGGGATGACAGCTATCGGTTCAAGATCAGCTTTGACAAGAATAAAGAAGGACTCTATAAAATGATTACCTCCGAGAATAACCAGGAGGGGATCAATCTCTGGACCAGCGCATTTGAAGCGGAGTACCGGGAGGAGATGTCGGATCTGTTCGACAAGCTGATGACCAGAGATGACAACGGTCAGAAGATTGTGGAGGAGTACACAGATTATCGCTCTTATCTGGACTACGATATTGAGATTCATAAACGGGACGGTTCGGTTCAGAGGTTCTCGGATATCTATGGGGAGAAGAGCGGAAGTGAGACGCAGGTGCCCTATTATGTGGCGATCGCGGCGTCCTTTTATCAACTGTACCGATATGGAAACAGCGTGCGGATTATGCTTCTGGACGAGGCCTTCGACAAGATGGATGACGAGAGAATCCAGTCCATGATGGATTTTTTCAACGGCCTGGGGCTTCAGGTGATTCTTGCCACTCCGCCTGCAAAAATCGAGGTCATAGGCGAAAAGGTGGGAACCGTTCTGACCGCGATCCGCGTGGGACAAAGCAGCATTGTGGAGGAGTATGATCTTTGATGGGCAGTCAGAAAAAGCGAGTGAAGCAGAATCGAGCAGATAGATTTGACAGGCCGGATCACATGCAGAAGAAGGTTTTGGATCTGTTGTTGGACTCTTATGAGAAGAGCAAGACCTTTCAGGGCGAAAATCAGGTGAAGCAGAGCTTCTCGGTACAGATCGAAAAGCTATTTCCCAGATATGGCGACGATGCGGAGTATGATTACTTTTGCCGGGTCAACGAGGCCGTGAAAGAGCTGTGTGCTTCCGCGCTGGTAATCGCGGAACATGAAAAAAACGGTGTGCTGAAGAAGGTGACCCTGAATACGGAAAAGCTGGAGGCGTGCTATGAATATCTGGGAAGGACGCCCCGAAGACAGGAACAGGAAGCGCTGCTTGACATATGGGAGAGACTGTCCGGGGAATTGTCCGCCGATTATCTTTTGCCTCTGCGGCGATATGTTGAAGCGCAGTATCTCAGGATGGAGAAAAATCAGAACATAGAATATTACAGCAGCGATCTGGAGGAATACAGGGCGCTTCTTGCGGCGGCGGCAGCCGTGCTTAAAAATCGGGAGGAGGTATTCATACGGAATTTTTCCATGCAGGTGTTTCATGATTCCAAGAGGATGGAGCAGTTGTCCGGCAAGCTTGCCTCCATGCTGTATCAGTATGGGGAATTTCAGGAAAAGGGGACGGTTCTGGAGGAGTGCGGCATTGTCCATACGCCGACTTATGTGATGTTGAAGGGGAATGTGAAGCTTATACTGGGGAATCAGGAGCTGGATCTGTCCATGCTGCGGGGGGATATTGCTCTGTCCACAGAGTCCTTAAAGGAGCTGCAGGATATTGCGGTGCTCGGGGCAAGGGTGGTAACGGTTGAGAATCTAACCAGTTTTCATGACTATCCTGCGGAAGAAGACTGCGTAATTTATCTGGGGGGATTTCACAATCAGGTGAAGCGCAAATTTCTGTTGTTTTTGTATGAGAGAAACAGAGAGCGGGAGTATCGGCATTTTGGAGATATTGATGCGGGCGGTTTTTATATTCTGGAGCACCTGAAAAGAAAGACGGGAATCGGGTTTCGTCCGCTGTACATGGATATCGGGACGCTGCGGCAGTACCGGAAGGATACAAAGCCTTTGACAGAGAACGACAGGAAACGTCTTGCACAGCTGAAGCAGGAACTGGACGGGGCTGAGGGACAGAACATGGGGACGGCGGACTACGGGGCTGTGATCGAATATATGCTGGAGCAGAACTGCAAGCTGGAACAGGAGGCAGTCATAATCCAAACGCCGCAGCTGACGAAGGATCAGGACTGATGTAAATGTAAAATGAGTACACAGGGGGATAGAAAGAATGAGCATCATGAGGTTTATATATACGGATGGTGGCAACTCTGACTTCATTGAATTATGCCATAGCTTAG
>CAZNQZ010000209.1:0-4265 GCA_964575245.1 uncultured Lachnobacterium sp.
ATACCTTTTGACTCCCATGATATCACTAATCATAAAAACCTGCATTATGTTTTTGCGGGAAAATATTTTTTATGGTAGACTTTCCGCAAATATACTTTTATACTGTATGTGAAGGTTCAGGACCGTCACACGGTAAAACATTGCTTATGGATCAGGAGGACAGATGAAATGTTGAAGATAGAGGGAGGCGTTACTGCTGCGGAGGGCTTTGAGGCGGCAGCAGTGCACGCGGAGATAAAAAAGGGCAGCAGTAAGGACGATATGGCGTTAGTGTATTCGCGGACGGAAACGGTGTGTGCCGGAGTATTCACCACCAATGTCGTGAAGGCGGCTCCGGTGGTCTGGGATATACAGGTTGTGGAGAGCGGCAAAGGCGTTCACGGAATGATCTTTAACAGCGGGATTGCCAACGCCTGCTCCGGCGAGGCAGGCAGAAAGAGCAACCGCGCCATGGCAGAGAGCGTGGCAGATGCGATGGGCGTGGATGCGGACCAGATTCTCACCGCCTCCACCGGAGTTATCGGCTATCAGCTTCCCGTGGAGAAGGTGTCCCGCGGCGCGGCGGAGCTCTGCACAAAGCTGGCCGGCACAAGGGAGGCGGCACACGACGCGGCGGTTGCGATTATGACGACGGACACGGTTCCCAAGGAGTGTGCCGTGGAGTTTGTGCTGCAGGGAAAGACCGTCCGTCTGGGAGGAATGACCAAGGGGAGCGGCATGATCCACCCCAATATGGCGACCATGCTCTGCTGTATCACAACGGATTGCGCAATCACGAAGGAAATGCTGCAAAAGGCGATCTCTCTTGATGTGGAGAAGACCTTTAACATGATCTCTGTGGACCGGGACACCTCGACCAACGACACCTATATCCTTATGGCAAACGGTCTGGCACAGAATGCCCTGATTGACAGCGAGGGCGAGGATTTCGACCTCTTCTGTGAGGCGCTTGGCGAGGTGAGTACCTTTCTGGCAAAGCGGATGGCAGGAGACGGCGAGGGTGCCCACAAGCTCCTCGAGGTGGCGCTCACCGGGGCAGAGAGCCATGGGCAGGCGGTGACGATTGCCAAGTCCGTGATCACCTCCAATCTGGTAAAAACCGCTATGGCGGGAAACGATGCCAACTGGGGACGGATTCTCTGTGCCATGGGCTACTCCGGCGCAGCCTTTGACCCGGAGCGGGTGGAGCTTGCGATCAGCAGCGAGGCAGGAGTGCTCCTGCTCGTAAAGGACGGGATTGCCACGGATTTTTCGGAGGAGCTGGCGACGAAAATTCTTTCGCAGGAGGAAGTGCGCATCGACATCGACATCCACATGGGCGCAGAGTCCGCCACTGCCTGGGGATGCGACCTGACTCATGAGTATATTGATATCAACGCGGATTATCGGTCTTAGTATGATGAAAAAAGTAAATATATTGATTGCGTCAGCTGTGCTGGCCTTTGCCCTGTCCGGCTGCTCCGTAGGGGGCCGGGAGCAGGAGCCGACAGAGCCGCCGACGGAATCGCAGGAGCCGACAGAGTCTCAGACAGAATCGCAGGAGCCGACAGAGCCGGGGACGGAGTCGCAGGAGGAAACAGAGACACAGCCGCAGGAGCCGACAGAGCCGGGGACGGAGTCGCAGGAGGAAGCAGAGACACAGCCGCAGGGGCCGACAGAGCCGCCGACGGAGTCTCAGGCGGTGGAGACCGTCGCAGACGCCGGGAAGGCTTTTTACCGGGAGCCCCTGTCAGATGCGCTGAAGAGGCGGATCACCGGCATCTCTTTTCCGGATGGGGATGAGGACGCGCAGATTTCTTATGGGGAGCTGGTTTATGTCCATGTGCTTCACTATGATTTCTCCGGTGAAGTTCAGGAGGGGGAGCTGGTGTGCAACCGGGCGGTTGCAGAGGACATGGTTGAGATTTTCCGGGAGCTGTATGAAAATCAGTACCCGATCGAAAAAATCCGGCTGGTGGACGAGTACGGCGGGGATGACGACGCCTCCATGGAGGACAACAATACCTCCTGTTTTAATTACCGGACGGTGGAGGGGACGAACCGCCTTTCCAGACATGCATACGGTCTGGCGATTGACGTGAATCCTCTCTACAATCCCTATGTCACGACAAGAAACGGAAAGACCGTGGTTTCTCCGGAAAACGGAAGCTTCTATGCGGATCGCAGCGAAGAGTTTCCTTACAAAATTGATGAGGAGGACCTGTGTTACCGGCTCTTTACGGAGCACGGGTTTATCTGGGGAGGTTCATGGAAAAACAGTAAGGATTATCAGCACTTTCAGAAGGAGCTTTAAAGCCCTGTACCGTTCTCCTGCACATGGGAGCGGGACAGGGCTTTTGTCGGTTACGCGCGCGCGTCGTAGGAGCCGGAGGCCTCCGCATCCATCCGGCGTTCCCGTTCGCGGGAGCGCTCTAAGCTCGCGCGGAAACGGGAGGTCAATTTTGTGAGCTCCGCATCCGGGACAAACTGCTTTAAGGTGTCCTCATCCACGGCGATCCGGTTATCCATAGTCTTCATGATATCTGCAATCTGAATTTCCTTATATACAGAATCGATGCTGAGGTCGAAAATCCGGTTGTCCGAGAGGCGCAGGACGACAGGACGCATGAAATCGTCCGTATTCTCGACGAGAATAATGCCCTTGTCGCCGCTGGAGAGATCCACGCTGGCGGCGCGCGGCACAATGTGGATGCACTCAGCGAGGGTGGACACGTTGTTCGGGTGGTAAAGGTCCGGCGCGCTCAAAAGCTCGCGCATCGCAGCGATCTCGGACACCGGCTCATATCCCACGTTCATCGCGGTCATCTTGTCGAAATGGACAGCAATCTTCAGCATGTTTGCCATGACGCTCAAATCCGGGTCAGGGGCAGCAGTAAAGGTTTCCGGGTTCTCCATCTGGACATAGGTCTGCATCAGCGCATACGCTCTCGGGAAAAAGTCGTAGCTGTTCGTGTACATGGACAGACGGTCGAGGCCGCGCTGCAGTGCGTGCTGTATCACCTCCCGGTCATCGTCCGTGATGTCGGGACCCTTTTCGAGAATGGGCTTCGGAACATAGATATAGCCGAAGGTGTGGAGGAGTGCCGCAGTAATCATCATCATCTGCTTGCGCGGGGTGAACTTTAAGCGGCTGGTCATCATCGCGATGAGAATCGCCGTGCTGATCGCGTGCTTGTACATGAAGTCCTCACCGCTGCGGAGATTCTGGTTGAAGTTTACGCGATGGTCGAGCGTGCCGTAGTGTTTGATGATATCCTGTAAAAACGGATAGAGCCTGTCCAGTTTCTGGCGCTTCTGAATGACATCCATGCACTCCTTCAGCTTGAACATGTAGACCGTCTGGAGCTGTTCAAACTCCAGATCCTCCTCCGTCAGCGGGGGAACCGGTTCAGCCGGCTCCAGAATATAGATCCCGATCAGCCCGAAGTTCTTCACGCTGCTGATGCCGGTGGAGGAGAGCTGAGAGCTGCGCTCATAAAGCAGGACTCCGTCCTTATTGTAAATCGGTTTGGCAAGGCGCATTCCCGCCTTTAAATCCTCTGTTTTGACAAAACGCATACTGCCACCTCTTTCTTAATAAAATAAAACATTCCTGTTTATAGGACAATTAGATAATTTTACCATACCATAAATTCGTGAATTGTTCAATCCTCACAATGAAAAATAAAAAGAATTTCTTAAAAAACTGCATTGTCCATAATTTAAGATTGATTTCATGTGAAAAATGTGGTAAAATACCCTCGTTAAAGTTCACAGCGCTTCACGGCGTAATTATGAAGTTAAAGGAGACAGAGATATGGCAAAGAAAGTGGTATTAGCAGGTGCTTGCCGCACGGCAATCGGCAAGATGGGCGGAGCTTTGAGCAATACTCCGGTAGCAGATTTGGGAGCAATCGTGATCAAGGAGGCTCTAAACCGCGCGGGCGTGAAACCGGAGATGGTTGACGAGGTGAAGATGGGCTGCGTGATTCAGGCGGCACAGGGACAGAATGTAGCACGTCAGGCTTCTATCAAGGCAGGACTGCCGATCGAGGTTCCGGCGATCACCATCAACGTGGTGTGCGGTTCCGGCCTGAAGTGCGTGAATGATGCGGCGAATATGATTATGGCAGGCGAGGCGGACATCGTGGTGGCCGGCGGTATGGAAAATATGTCCATGGCACCCTACGCGATGACCAAGGCACGTTTCGGATACCGCATGAACAACGCGACCATCATCGACACGATGGTGAACGATGCGCTGACCGATGCGTTCAACCATTACC
>CAZNQZ010000210.1:0-4247 GCA_964575245.1 uncultured Lachnobacterium sp.
AGGGCCGCCGTGATCCATCCAACCGGAACAGGTAAGAGCTACATCGCATTTGCGCTGGCGGCGGCACACCCGAAGGAAAAATTTCTCTGGCTCGCGCCGAGCGCGTACATCTATACCCTGCAGGCCGACAAGCTGAAGAAAAAGCAGAGCATCCGCTTTGAGAACATCGAATTTCACACCTACGCGTGGATCATGCACAACGAAGCGCGGTTCGGCGAACTGAAACCGGATTACATTGTATTGGATGAATTCCACCGGGCGGGAGCCGCAGAGTGGGGTCGGGCGCTTCTTGCCCTGACGGCGATGTACCCGGGGGCAAAGCTCTTTGGCATGTCCGCTACCAACGTGCGCTATCTGGACAACCAGAGGGACATGGCGGACGAGCTCTTCCATGGGGCCGTGGCCTCTGAGATGAGCCTGTGCGAGGCGATGGCGGAGCACATTCTGCCGGAGCCGAAGTACGTCATCTCCGTGTACTCCTGCGAGGAAAAGCTGAAAGGCTACAAAAGTCAGGCGGCCAGGCTCAGGAACAAAAAGCAGCGGGCAGACGCGGAGCGCCTCATCGAAAAGCTCCGGCGCGCCCTGCAGCAGGCCGACGGGCTGGACAGGGTTTTCCAAAAGCACCTGCCGGCCAAGGACGCCAAGCTGATCGTGTTCTGCGCAAACGCGGAGCATATGCAGGAAATTATGGGGAAAGCGCGGGAGTGGTTCGGGGGCATAGATCAAGCGCCGCATATCTACAGCGTTTATACCTACAACCCGGACTCGGAGGAGGATTTTCAGCGGTTTGTGGAGGATGACAGCAGCCATCTGAAGCTGCTGTATTGCATTGACATGCTGAACGAGGGAATCCATGTGGACGACGTGGACGCAGTTGTTTTATGTCGCCCGACCGTATCCCCCATCGTCTACAGGCAGCAGATCGGGCGGGCCATCGCGGCGGGCAGTAAAAAGCGCCCGGTCATCTTTGACGTGGTCAACAACTTTGACAACCTCTACCAGATCGACGCCTTAAAGGAGGAGTTTGACGAGCTGGCGCAGATGTATGGCAGGGCAGGGGACGGAGACAGGGATGATGTGGAAGGGTTTACCGTCATCGACGAGCTGCGCGGCTGCCGGGAGCTGATGGAGCAGATCCAGAGGAATCTGGACAGTACATGGGACATCTACTATCAGGAGCTGTGCCTCTATGTAAAGAAAAACGGAACCGTGCGTGTGCCGAGGCGCTATGTGAGCAGTGACGGCCTGTATCTGGGGCGTTGGCTGCAGCGGCAGAAAGCCATTTATAATGAAAACAAAATGCCAAAAACAAAAATCCGTCAGCTGGAGAGCATCGGAGTTGAGTGGGAGAGCGACAGCGGCCAGAGCTTTGCACAATGGGTCAGACTGCTGGAGCAGTACAGGGACGAGCACGGCGACTGCGCCGTGCCGGGCCGCTACGTGACCGAAAAGGGAGAAAACCTCGGGAACTGGTGCAGCAACATCCGCAGCAGATACAGGAGGGGGCTTCTGCCGAAAGAGCGGGAGGACATCCTGAACCGCATCGGCTTCGTCTGGGAGACCTTCGGGCTCTACTGGGAGGAGGGTTTCCGCCATGCGAAGGAGTATTTTGACGCACACGGGGATCTCAAAGTGCCCAAGCGGTACAGAAGCGATGACGGCTTCCGACTGGGGCTGTGGATCACCACACAGCGGAGCGTGCGGAAGGGCAGCGCGCCGGGCAGTCTGACAGAGGAGAAAATCGCGAGGCTGGATGCCATCGGCATGGCGTGGGCGGGACAGAAAAACGACCGCTTTGACCGTTACCTGCAGGCCTATGAGAGTTACCGGAAAGCCTATCCGGATGCCGTCATCCCCTTCTCCTACACCGACGGGGACGGCATGCAGCTCGGGCAGTGGGCGGCGCGGATGAACCGGCAGAACCGGGCGGGAACACTGCCGGAGGACAAGCGGGGACAGCTCATGGCGGCGGGCTTTCCCTTCCGGGCTGACAACAGGGTGTATCCCGGCATGGAATCTCATAGCGGCAGCCCTGTGTCCGGTCGTGCCGCAGGGGGCAGAACATGAGAGAAAACGGATCGTACCGCTACAGCGTCCTCTATCTGCCGGGCACGGAGCAGCAGAAACTGAAAAACCTCATCGGGGAACACCTTCCCAAAGAAAAGGGCGAGGCCTTTATCCCGCGCATGGAGCTCTACAGGCGGGGGGAAAAAAGAGTGGAGGAGGTCGCCATCTTTCCGGGATATGTATTCCTCTATACCGTCCTGAACGCAAAGGAAGTACACGAAATGTTAAAGGCTTGCCGCGTCGGGCTGAAAACAGCCTTTCGGGAGCTTGCGCTGCGGGAAAAACAGCGGGATGACCCGGAGGCCCTCTACCGGGAAGACGAGAGAACCGGAGAGGGAAGCTGGTATGATCTGTCGGATTTAGATCAGGAAGAGACGGAATTCTTGGATATGCTGCGGCAGGGAAACGGGCTTCTCACCATGTCCTGCGGGTATGAGGAGAACAAAAAGTATCACGTCATGGAGGGCCCCTTACAGGCCTTTGAAGATAAAATCCAGAAGGTGGACAAGCACAACCGGAAAGCATTTTTGCTATTCGAGATCCATGGAAGGCAGGCGAGGGCGGGCTTTGAGTGCAAGCCGAAGGCCCACTGGTTCCCGAAGGAGGAAACACAGATCGCCACGCTTTCCGACGGCACGGAGGTAGACTTGGAAGAGCTCAAACGGAAGCTTTCGACAATAAGCTGAGGAAGATAATGTCGGTTTCAGTCGCTTTATTTATCTGATGCGGATCATAGAGGAAAGAATGACTATGGGAATTGCGCAAATTTCCATGGGTGGCGAAGCCTGCCCAAAATGAGGAGTGGAATAGGGATAATATATGGCTAGGGATTTTTTCAATGACAAATGTTTTGAAGGACTTAAACCGCTGGAGAAGAGAGCGCATCTCGCGTCTCCGACTCCGCATCCGGAAGAAGAATGGGCGTACATAGAAAATTGTTATCGGACAGGTTGGCTGACCACTGTTGGGGAAAACATCGACGCTCTTGAACAGATTGTGGCGGAATATATGTCAGTCGGTGCTCGGAGGCGGGCGGTTGCCCTTGTAAACGGGACTGCGGCGATTCATCTGGCGGTCAAACTGGCAGCGGAACGCATATATCACAGCAGATCCGGGATATCCACACCCTTCGGAAAAGGCGCAGGAGGAAGTCTGTACGGGAAAAGAGTATTTGTCACAGATCTCACGTTCGATGCAAGCGTTAACCCGGTTCTCTATGAGGGCGGCGAGCCTGTATTTATCGATTCTGAATATGGGACATGGAATATGGACCCGATTGCGCTATCCCGTGCGTTTGAAATTTACCCGGAGACAAGAATTGTAATATTTGTACATCTCTATGGAGTTCCGGGAAACATAGAAGAAATAAAGAGAATATGTGAAGAACACGAGGCGGTGCTGATCGAGGATGCTGCAGAGTCACTCGGTGCGTCCGCCGTAATTGACGGTAAAGGAGTGCCGACGGGCGCTATTGGAGACTATGGAATCATTAGTTTTAACGGGAACAAAATTCTGACCGGCAGTGCGGGAGGCATGCTGATCGTTCCCGACGAGTACAGCTATCAGAAAGCTAAGAAGTGGAGCACACAGTCGCGGGAGGCAGCGCCGTGGTACGAGCATGAAGAACTCGGGTATAATTACAGGATCAGCAACGTGATCGCGGGGATCATTCGGGGACAATGGAAGTATTTATCGGAACACATCAAAGCAAAGAAGGCTGTGTTTGAGCGATATCAGAGCGCATTGGCAGACTTGCCGCTCATCCTTCATGGCGGCGGGAATTACTGGTTGTCCTCACTGGTCATAGATATTGGAGCAATGTGCGAGACCGCAAGAAGTGACCGATACGCCGTGTACCATACTGTCGCCGGAACATCGTGCCCCACGGAAATACTGAATGCACTGAGTGCATTTAACGCAGAGGGGCGGCCAGTCTGGAAACCGATGCACCTTCAGCCGATGTACCGGAGCAATGACTTCGTCACAAAAGACGGACTGAGTGTTGGAAACAGTGACGCGTATATCGAATACGACAGAAGTCCTGCGGTTACTGAAGACATTTTTTATCGCGGATTGTGCCTGCCGAGCGACAATAAGATGACGGGGGAACAACAGGAAAAGATAATAGAGATCGTACACCGGTGTTTCAGGTAAGGACATATTAAATCAGGAAAAATGGG
>CAZNQZ010000211.1:0-4206 GCA_964575245.1 uncultured Lachnobacterium sp.
GACCTACCCGGAGAAGCCGGAGAAATAAATTTGTTTATGTTACGCAGAAAAACCGATGTTACTATGAGGGGAATAACAGTTGGATAAATACGAGTACAATCTGAAGCTGGATCAGATGAAAAGTCTTTTCGCCGAGGAGCGGTTTGAGGAGGCTGCGGAGCTGGCGGATACAGTCAATTGGAATAAGGTCAAGAACCCCTCGGCACTGCTGCGGGCGGGGGAGGTGTACGAGAAGGCGGAGCGCTATGAAAACAGCAGGGACGTGCTGCTGATGGCCTATGACCGCTCCCCGATCGGGCGCGCCATCATCTACCGTCTGGCGGAGGTGGCAATCCGGATGGAGGACTTTCAGGCAGCGCAGGATTACTATGATGAATTTGTTGAGATTGCACCCCATGACAATCTGAAATATGTGCTGCGCTATGATATGCGCAAGGCGCAGGGAGCACCCTACAGTGAGCTCATTCCCATTCTTGAGGAGTTAAAGGAGCAGGAGTACACGGAGGAGTGGGCATACGAGCTCGCCTATCTCTACCACAAGGCGGGCAGGAGCGAGAAGTGTATTGATGCCTGCGACGAGCTGATTTTGTGGTTTGGGGACGGTCCATATGTAGAGCGGGCGCTGGAGCTGAAGATGCTCTATCTGCCGCTCACGAGAGCGCAGGAGGAAAAATACCGCCAGTTTCGTCAGGCGAAGGATGGATATACCCACATCGAGGAGGATGATTTTCAGCGCTCTGGCGAGTTTTCCCGCGGGCCGGTTGCAATTCCCTCTGTGGAGGTGAGCACCGAGCGCTATAATACGGTGAACCTTCAGGAAGAAATTATGCGGGGAATGCAGGAAATCCGCGCGGCGAAAGAAAAATCCGCGGTGGAGGACTCTCTGGACAATATCAACAAGATTGTGGAGGACATGCCCTATCTCAAGCTTCCTCAGGAAGAATCTGAGGGGGCGCTGCACATCGAGACGGACGAGGAGATCGACGGCGCGCTCAAGACGAGTTTTCAGGAATTTCTGGGCGAGGACTCCGACGGTCAGATCCATATGGTTGTGGATGATCATCAGCAGGTGGAGCGGCAGATTACCGGTCAGATCACGATCGAGGAGGTGCTTGAGGAGTGGGAGCGCACAAAGCGCGCGGCGGAGGCCGCCCTGCAGGAGGCCGAGCAGCGCAAGCTGGAGTCGGCGAAGGCGCGCGCCCTGCAGCAGGCTGAGGGCATCATGAACCGGCTGAACGATGTGAGTTCTAAGCTGAATGCAGGGGCGACCTCGCGCGAGCTCATGGAGGAATATATGCAGGAGCACGCCGCCGCAGAGCCGCCAGAACCTGAATCGCCCGCAGTTGCGGAGACAGAGAACCTATCGGAGGCGGTGGGGCCGGAACCGGAGGACCTGCCGGAGATTGCGGAGGCGGGGCCGGGATCGGAGGACCTGCCGGAGATTGCGGAGGCGGAGCCGAAACCGGAGGACCTGCCGGAGATTGCGGAGGCGGAGCCGGAACGGGAGAATCTGCCGGAGATTGCGGAGGCGGAGCCGGAACGGGAGAACCTGCCGGAGGTTGGGAAGCCTGTTAAGGACAAGGACCCGGCGTTTCTCAAGCAGGACACGCAGGTAAGGAAGGCGCCGGGGAAGAACCGCACAGAGCGGTGGCGGCCGAAAACTGTCCGGATGCCAAAGATTCCGGAGCTGACGGACCTCGGGGTCTCCGACAGCGCGGCTGAGCCGGATGCCATCGAGGAGCTGACAGAGGAACAGCGGAAAATCTTTTCCTATTTTATTCCGGTCAAGGGGATGGAGGATCAGCTCTGCAGGGCGCTGACCGGCATTCGGAGGCGTCTGATGCAGGAGGGCTCCACAGCAGGTTCCGGCAATCTGATCATTCAGGGCGGTCAGGGAAGCGGCAAGACGACGCTGGCCACCAGCATCATCAAGGTTTTGCAGCAGGAGATTGGGCGCCCCAATGACAACATGATCGGCAAGATCCGCGCGGATGCCTTAAACAATAAAGATGTCGGACAGGTGATTCGCAAGGTGCCCGGCGGCTGCCTGATTATTGAGCAGGCGGGGGAGCTGGAGAGGAAAACCATCGTAGCGCTCTCCCTGCTCATGGAACAGGAGAGCAGCGGGCTTTTGGTGATCCTTGAGGATACCGGAAAGGGAATCCGAAAGGCATTGGCGCAGGATGAAACCTTCGCGAGAAAATTTACGGAGACAGTCAAGGTTCCGACCTTTAACAATGACCAGCTGGTGGCATTCGCGAAATCCTACTCCAGGGAGCTTGGCTACGAGATCGACGAGATGGCTGTCCTCGCGCTGTACAAGCGAATCAGCAGCATTCAGAAGCTCGATCAGGCCACTACCATAACCGAGGTGAAGGATATTGTCGATGAGGCGATCGAGCGAGAGGCGCATGGCGGCATGAAAAAGTTTTTCAGCATTCTGACTGCGAGCCGTTACACGGATGACGACTGTATTGTACTGAGCGAGAAAGATTTTGAATAAGTTTATTGGAGGGGGAAAGATGAGCAATTTTACAGAAATGGACTGCTATCTGTTCGGGCAGGCTACACACTACGACATTTACAGGAAGATGGGCGCGCACGTCCAGACGAGAAGAGGCAAAAAGGGAGTCTGCTTTGACGTATGGGCGCCTCATGCCGCCGAGGTGTTCGTCGTCGGGGACTTCAATAATTGGGATGAGACGAAGCACCCGATGAAGCGCGTGAAGCCGGAGGACATGGGTGTGTTCGAGCTGTTTATCCCAAATGTGGATTACGGCGCAATGTACAAGTATCTGATTGTAGCGGAGGACGGCAGTACCTGCTACAAGGCGGATCCCTATGCGAATTATGCGCAGCTTCGGCCGGAGACGGCGTCGATCGTGGCGGATATTGAACACTTCAAATGGACGGACGGCGCGTGGATGGCGGCGAGAGCGAAGCAGTTCGGCGAGGCGATGTACCGGCAGCCCATGGCGATCTACGAGGTGCATCCGGGTTCATGGATGCGCCATCCCGGTCGTGAGGACGAAGGCTTTTACACATACAGGGATCTCGCAAAGTCACTGGTAGCTTATGTGAAGGAGATGGGTTACACGCATGTGGAGCTGATGGGGATTTCGGAATACCCCTTTGACGGCTCCTGGGGCTATCAGGTGACCGGATACTACGCGCCGACTTCGCGCTACGGGACACCGGAGGATTTTGCCTATCTGGTGAATGAGTTTCACAAGAATAAGATCGGTGTGATTCTGGACTGGGTGCCCGCGCATTTCCCGAGAGATGCTCATGGGCTTGCCATGTTTGACGGCACGCCGACCTACGAGTACGCGGACCCCCGCAAGGGAGAACACCCGGACTGGGGCACGAAGATCTTTGATTACGGAAAGAACGAGGTCAAGAATTTCCTGATCGGCAGTGCGCTCATGTGGGTGGAGAATTACCACGTGGACGGGCTGCGCGTGGACGCGGTGGCGTCCATGCTGTATCTGGATTACGGCAAGCAGGACGGTCAGTGGGTGCCGAATAAATTCGGAGGCAACAAAAACCTTGAGGCCATTGAGTTTTTTAAGCATATCAACACTCTGGTGGAAGGGCGCAACCATGGCGCAATGATGATTGCGGAGGAGTCTACCGCGTGGCCGAAGGTAACCGGACCGGTGACGGAGGACGGACTGAATTTCAACTATAAGTGGAACATGGGCTGGATGCACGATTTTCTTGATTACATGAAGCTGGACCCGTATTTCCGCAAGGATAACCACAATCGCATGACCTTTGCCATGAGCTATAATGAGAGCGAAAAATACATACTGGTGCTCTCCCATGATGAGGTGGTTCACCTGAAATGTTCTCTTCTCAATAAGATGCCGGGACTTGAAGGGGATAAATTTAAGAATTTGATGGCGGCATATGCCTTCATGATGGGGCACGCCGGCAAAAAGCTTCTGTTTATGGGGCAGGAATTTGCGCAGGCGCGGGAGTGGAGCGAGGAGCGTGAGCTGGACTGGTATCTGCTCGCTGACCCGAACCATAAGAAGATTCAGGACTGGATGAAGGCGCTCCTTCATATTTACAGAAAAAATCCCTGCATGTACGAGCTGGATGCGAGCTGGAAGGGCTTTGAGTGGGTAAATGCCAACGATAATGAACGAAGCATATTCAGCTTTATCCGGAGGAGTGAGGACGGAAAGAACAACCTGCTCT
>CAZNQZ010000212.1:0-4180 GCA_964575245.1 uncultured Lachnobacterium sp.
AAGAAAAGGGACGTTAGCCCTGTCAGGGAAAGACTGCCCTTCAGGCCGCAGAAACTCCAATTGAGCCCCGTCAAATTGCCATTGTAATCCCAGACATACCTCTCATCTCTCAAATCCGTTGGCAGCGCAGCGCCCTTCGCATTTTGTTCGTCAATAATCGCCTTCAAAATTTCAACATCGTGTTCATTTAATGTCTCCGGGTTGCTGCCTGAACCTCCGCCGAAGCTTGTGTTTGAATATCCTATGACCCTAATGTCAGGATTATTGTTACAAATCAATCCGGTCAATACTTTATTGTTGCTCAAATCCAGAAGGCTGATCTGGTTGTCCGAGCAAAGTAAAAAGGTCAGTGCTGTATTGCCGCTTACATCCAGACCGGTCAACCGATTGTCGTCGCAGTGCAAAATTGACAGAGCGGTACAGCCGCTTACATCCAGACTGCTCAACTGATTACTTCCAGCCCACAAGAGCGTCAGCGCCGCATTCCTGCTCACATTTAAATCGGTAATCTGATTGTGGGAGCAGTCAATTCTCTCCAATAACACATTACTGCTTACATCCAGACTCGTCAATTCATTATGTAAGCACCACAAGCTCGTCAGAGCAGTACAGCCGCTCACCTCCAGATCGGTCAATTGATTGTAGCTGCACTCCACATGTGTCAGTGAAGCTAACTCCGACAGAGAAAGGCTGCCCTTCAAGCCGCAAAAGCTCCAATTGAGTCCTGTCAGTCTGCCATGTTCATTCCATTCATACCTCTCATCTTTCAAATCGGTTGGCAGCGCAGCCCCCTTCGCATTCTGCTCCTGGATAATTGCCTGCAAAATTTCAGCATCGCTTTTATTCAACTGTGTGACTGTTACCCTGCAGGCCGCCGTCCCTCTGTCGCTTACTGCCGCGATGATAGCCGCTCCTGTTGTCACCGCCCTGACAACGCCGTTCCCATCAACGGTGGCAACCTCCGGATTGCCAGAGGACCATGTCACTTCGATTACAGTCTGGTTTTCCGTTGCGATCAGTTGAAATTCTTCGCCAACGTCCAGCGTCAGCGCAGTTCTGTTGAGTTCAAGCTTCGGCTCCTGCGCCGCGGCATTCTCTACCGTAACCATACAAGTGGCAGTCTTCCCGTCAGCCTTTGCCGTGATGGCAGTTGTTCCCGCCGCCACTGCTGTCACCTTTCCGTTTTGGTCCACCGTCGCAACCTTCTCATCCCCGGACGACCACGAAACGACAACCGATATGTCTGCCGGATCAGTTGTGACTTTTATTGTTCTTTCTTCATTGACCTTTAAGGTCATCTCCGTCGGATCAAGTGTGATCGACTTTAACGTCGGTGTGATGCTGCCTGAACCGCCTCCTGAACCGCCACCGCCCGGTGTGCCCGGGTTTGTCGGCGTCGGGTCTGTCGGCGTCGGGTTCGTCGGTGCTGTCACATTTCCCGACTGGCCCGCGTTGACATCCTGTGTGCCGGTCGGTGCAGTTACCGATACGCTCACCGTCGTCTTATTGTCAACCGTCGCCGTAATCTCTGCAGAATCCATCTTGATGGTGCTTCCCTCCGCTCCCAGTGACAGCTCGACCTTCACGTTGGCAGAAGCCTCAATCCTGACCGGAACGGAAACTGTCACCTTCGTGTCAGCCGCCTCCCTGGCGATGGTTACCAGAACCTCTCTGGCGGAGCCGGAGATCACTACGACTGCGGTCTCCTTTACATCGACCCTGCCGACTGTTCCGTCCGCGTTGACCGTCACCTCCGCATTTTCTTCCTTTACCGAAATTTCTGAAATCGTCGCGTCCTTCTCCGCTGAGACCTCGACCTGCGCCTGCGCTCCGACCGCTACCGTATTCACAGTCGCACTTGACTCCGCGACTACCTTAACGGAGGATTGCGCAGCTGCCTCCACCGTCCCTACCGTTGCATTCTTTTCCACCACCACCTTCACATTGGTGTTTGCGCTCGCCGCGACGCCCGTCACGCTCGCATTCTCCTGCACCAAAATCGAGACCTCGGAATTAATCTCCGCGGAAACTGCCGCCGAAACCGAGACAGAGGATATCTTTGAGCCAGCAGCCGCCACGATGCGCGCGACCGACGTCTCAATGGTAAACTGATTACCGGACGCGTACTCCGTAAAGGTTTCCGGTTTGATGGACTTGATGGTGATGTCCTTAAACACGCCGCGGTTCGAGACGTCCGCATTCGGCGCATCAACCACAAGGCTTACCTTGGAATAGTCTCCCTTCGGAATCGAGAAGCTTCTCGCCGCGTCGGTCTTAATCGTGATCTCCCTGATCTTTGAATTGTTCAGTGCCTCCTTCAGACCCGCCTGCTTTTTGACCGTCACGGACCTGCTCTTGACCGTCACCTTACAGGTGAGCCTGTAGGTTTTTGCCTTCGCGGACTTCGCCGCCCTTGTCTTAATGGTCGCCGTGACCTTCGCCGTCCCGGCCTCCACCGCCTTCACGACGCCCACCTTTGATACGGTCGCCACCTTCTTATTGCCCGACGACCAGGTAACCTTTGCGTCCTTCGGCAATTTCTTCACCTTGAGCGTGGCTTTCCCGCCCGTGTAAAGTGTAATTTTCGATGATGACAGCTTTGGCGACGCCGCTGCCTGCACATTCACCGGAATCATCCCGATGACGAGCAGAACCGCCAAAAACGCTGCCAACAATCTTTTTGTTGCCCGTTCTTTCATTCCCTTACCTCCGTTCAACTGACAGTATAATTTACACAAACATTTTACACTTATAGTCGTTGCATGTCAACTATTCAAATATATGTATTTAACTATATGTTGATATTTATTTGCTTAATTCCTTAACCATCCTCCAAAAACAGGAGAAAGTAAAAAGGGAGACTGCTTACGCAATCCCCCAAAATGGTGGTGTCTGTGAATCAATTTTTTGTATATCCTATAACTTCTACATTATCATCACAATATAAATGCCACAATGCCGTACAGCCGCTCACGTCCAGACTGCTCAACTGGTTATCATAGCAATTTAAAACCCTCAATGCCGTACATCCACTCACATTCAGGCTGCTCAATTGGTTGCCACAGCAGCGAAATTCAGTTAATGCTGTACATCCACTCACATCCAGACTGCTCAACTGATTGTCGTCGCAATATAAATACTCTAATGCCGTACAGCCTCTCACATTCAGGCTGCTCAGCTGATTGTCATTGCACCTCATCCAACTTAATGCCATATTGTTACTCACATCCAGACTGCTCAATTGATTGTTACTGCAACCTAAATTTTCCAATGCCGTATTGTTACTCACATCCAGACTGCTCAATTGATTGTCGTCGCAACCCAAATATTCCAATACCGTATTGTTACTCACATCCAGACTGCTCAATTGATTGTTACTGCAACCTAAATTTTCCAATGCCGTATTGTTACTCACATCCAGACTGCTCAATTGATTATCGAAGCAACTTAAGCTTTCCAATACTGCATTGTTACTCACATCCAAACTGCTCAGCTGGTTACCAGAGCACTCCAAATCCGTCAATACCATACAGCCGCTCACATCCAGATTGCCCAGCTGATTATAATTGCACTTCATCCAACTTAATGCCATATTGTTACTCACATTCAGACTGCTTAGCTGATTGCCAGAGCAAACCAGGCAACGCAATATCGTATTGTTACTCACATCCAGATTGCCTAACTGATTGGAGGAGCAATCCAGACAACGCAATGTTGTATTTTTACTTACATCCAAACTGCTTAGCTGATTTCCTGAGCAACGCAAACAATGCAATGTTGTATTTTTGCTCACATCCAAACTGCTCAATTGATTGCTGTCGCAACTCAAATACAACAATGCCGTATTGTTACTCACATCCAGACTGCTTAACTGATTATAAGAACAATCCACCTTTATCAGCGAATCTAACCCTTTCAGTGAAAGGCTCCCATTCAAATTCCAGTTAATCCAATCAAGCCCTATCAGATTTCCGTTTTCATCCCATTCATAGCTCGCATTTTTCAAATCAGTTGGCAGCGCAGCTCCCTTCGCATTTTGCTCCCTGATAATCGACTTGAGCACTTCAACGTCTTTCGCATTTAAAGAGGATGTATCCAGAAATTCAGGCTGTTGTATGTTTGCCAGCTGGTTTTCAAGCCACTCTATGTCCTCCTCACTAACGGGATTCCCGTACAAATC
>CAZNQZ010000213.1:0-4147 GCA_964575245.1 uncultured Lachnobacterium sp.
ATCCAGCATCCGGCGCTATACTACAAAAGTATGTCGATTTGGCTGTATTATTTAATTTTTTTCTATTATTGTATTGCAAAGCATACAGTGAGCCGTCACGGATAGGAGAAAAGGAATGTTCAGGATTGTAAAGAAACCCCAAAGCGGCGATACAATTCAGTGCGTGCGAAAGAGAGTCCGCGGCAATGATGGCCAAATTAAGGTAACAGATTTATTTTACGATAAATCCGACGGGAAATATTACAACCATATGAGGGAGCTTGGTTTTCAAAGAGATTGTCCGATCTACTATGACGAATACCAGGCCTATTCAAAGAACGCGGCTAAGGATCGCAGCTCCCATACCATATTTCTTGCGGAATTGGCCGATAAAACTGCATATATCAAATCCCCCAGACTGCAGGAATCCGCGAAATCGCCGCAACAGCCGGGTTATACCCGCGGGACGCCCCGTTATTCCGGAGTACTGGTTTCAGCGGGCATCGAAGAAATTGCGCCTCCGCCAGTCGTGCGCCTGTATTCGGAGGCGGAGATGACGCACGCCTCGACATTGGCAAAGAGGATGGATAGCCCTGCGCGCTACCACGCCTTCCGAAAAATCGGTTACAGAGATCTCCCCGATATCATACATCCCGACCTCAGCGCACCTCTGATCAAAGCAACAGAGTTCGATGACCGCAAACAGGTTATGGCCCGCTACTCGTCCAGTCAAAAATCCAGCAGCGAGAAGACAAAGGATGCCTTTATGACCGGAAGACTCCTGGCGGCGGAGCACAGGCAAAGGTTTGAAACAAAACTCTTCAATAGCGTGAATGCAGGACCGCGCTGCGAAATAGATGAGATACTGGAAATCATAAAAGAGGAGATACGTGCAACGGCGATAGAGGTTCTTGTCAGAGCAATCATAAGATTGCATGAGGCTAATCCTAACGATTTAAACACTCTCGCCAAAGTCATTTTGAACGGATTGAAAAAAGGATATCTGGCCGTATGGCAAGGATGGCCTGCCCAAAAGCAAGCTCTGAACGAAAGAGAAAAACTCCCTGCCCTTGAGGTTTCCTATGGAGGGAGGACCGGGGACATGACCGCTGCGCATACCCCGCATACCCCGCAGCGCCAGTATGATATGATCCAAAGCACCTTTTTCTGGCTGCCGGGAGTGGACAGTCTGGGAAATGCCAGGGCCATCCTTCGCTTTTTTGATGTTCAGTATCTGAAACTGAAGCCTGGTGGGATTATCCGCTTTGTCGGTTTCAGCGATAACGGAAACGAGACTCAGGATGGCTGGCAGGAGAAACAAAACCAGTACGAAAAGGCCGCGGACTGGGTTTGCGAGCATCTGAAACGAAGAGCCTATTATACAGACGTGAGAAAGACTCTGCTGCACACACGGCAAGGGGAAGGACCGGCGCAAAAACAGCCCTACTCAGAGGAATTGTCCGCGCTCGGCTTAAATCCCAGGAGAGCGGGCGTGCCGCTATACCGGCCATTGTGGACGGACACAAACAAAATAGTAGGCGCAGGAGGTGCAAATCACAGCAATTTGATACTTCAGGCGAGAAAGCGCAGGATATTCCGGGTATGATGAGGGTAAAAACTACCATACTATGACTATCCTGCGGTTCCGGTCGTAGCAGAAGCCGACAGAAACTATCGCCTGGAAAGAAGATGAAAAGCTCATTGTACAAAGCAAAGCGGAGTTTCCGCAAAAAACGTATTGCTATTGTGCGTACACGCTGATATAATATGACTGGCAGAGGGAAACAGCACGGTTTTAGGAAAGGAACGGTGTATTATGGCGGCGAAATCGGCAAACCTGTACGCAAGGATTGAACCAGAAGTCAAGGAGCAGGCAGAAAGTATCCTGTCAGCCCTCGGTATCCCGGCATCTAATGCGATCAATATCTTTTATAAACAGATCATATTAAACAGGGGGCTTCCTTTTGAAGTTAAGTTACCTGCGGCAAGGCCTGTCAATGCGTCAGAGCTGGATGAAGCGCAGTTAAACGCAGAGCTGGAGAAAGGATATGCGGATATGACCGCAGGCAAGATAAGGCCTGCAGGAGAAGTGTTCGCCAATATCCGTAAGGATTATGGCATATGATGTACGAGGTTATTATCACCGGCCAGGCCGATACCGATTTGAGGGGCATTTACGAGCATATTGCTTTTATGCTGCTTTCACCGGATAATGCGGCAGGACAGCTCGACCGGCTGGAGGAACGCATCACGGGGCTCAGGAATTTCCCGGAGAAATTCAGGCTGTATGAAAAAGAGCCCTGGCACGGCAGGGGACTAAGGGTGATGCCTGTGGATAATTACCTGGTGTTTTATTTTCCTGACCGAGAAGCAGGGATTGTGACCGTAACCCGTGTAATGTATGCGGGCAGGGAAATTGACAGCCAGCTTGACGTGCAATGAGCATTGCTGAAACAAAAAAAGATAGTTACATAGCGGCAGAACGTATAAGCCTATATGCTCTTTTTTGTGCGCAGGGGCGCAATGCTGCTTTTGATGACTTTACGATTTCGAGCGGCCCTCCTATCTCAGGTATCCGCCCCCGCAACACAAACCACATCCATAGCGGCAGAAGCATGCCTCCTGGTCGGATTGCCTGACCTCTACAAATACCCAATAGACAATTCATGAACAGTCACTCATAATTATAAAAAAAATAAGGAGAGTGCCTGCTTATGAAAACTTTGAACAACTATATTGCAGAATATATTGAATACTGTGAATACCGGAAGCGCTTAGATTCTAAGACCTTGAAGGCTTATAAGATTGATCTGAATCAATTTGAGAATTATTGTACTGACCTATCCGACTGCTTCACTAAAGACGTATTGGATAATTTTATCACCAGCCTGCACAAGAAGTATAAACCCAAAACTGTCAAGCGCAAAATTGCAAGTCTAAAAGCCTTTTTTCATCACATGGAATACAGGGAGTTACTGAATGAAAATCCCTTCGCAAAATTGGATATCCGCTTTAGGGAAGCCAAGCTTCTTCCTAAAACAATTCCTTTTCATTCTATTCAAACATTTCTTACTACACTTTATACACAAAAAGAAACGGCAGAATCGGAATATCAGATCCGCTGCTGTATCAGGGATATTGCCGTTATTGAATTATTATTTGCCACCGGCATGCGAATATCTGAATTGTGTTCATTAAAACCATCAGACATAGACCTTGAGAGCAATAACATTTTAATATATGGAAAAGGCGCTAAGGAAAGAATGATACAGCTTGGCAATCAGGAGGTCATTAACGCTCTGATATTATATCAAGAGACTTTCAAAAAAGAGATTGAGGTCTGTGGATATTTTTTTGTAAACAGATTGCAACATAAGCTATCAGATCAGTCTGTCCGCTTTATGATCAATCACTATGCGGAACTTGCGGGCATCAGTCAACACATTACCCCACATATGTTCCGGCATTCCTTCGCCACCCTTTTACTGGAACAGGATGTTGATATTAGATATATCCAGAGAATGCTTGGGCATAGTTCCATAAGTACAACAGAGATTTATACACATGTGTCGAGTAGAAAGCAGAAGGATATTCTTGTGAACAAACATCCGAGGAATCAGATGAGCATTAATAAAGGATAATTCAAAGTTATCCGTTGGATTTGATAAATTTAAGTAAGGGGAATGAAATGAATAAAGAATATTTTTTACCTGAAAATTTAATCATCCTTATATCTGGCGTTCCAGGAGTGGGAAAAACAACAATTTCTTGGGAACTTCTTAAAGCATATAAAGAATTTAGACTTGTTGAAGAAACGGATATAATTCGAGAAATTTTGAGGGGATATACTAACCGTTTAACATCTGTTTATAAATTATCTTCAGATGAAATTTACACACACGATATCTTTTTGAGTTATGATATGGCAAAACAACAATGTAAGATAATGAAAAACTCTATAATTAATATTATTAATCGGCAACAGAGAAAGGGTATCCCTTCAATTATCAATGGAGTACATATTATTCCAGACGAACTTTATTTAAGCACACCTTTCCCTAATATTTTATATATCAATTTGTATATAGATTCTGAAAAAGCTTTATGGAATCGCCTAAGTAAAAGAAATCCCCAAAAATATAAAGAAGAGTATGTACCATTTTTATAT
>CAZNQZ010000214.1:0-1991 GCA_964575245.1 uncultured Lachnobacterium sp.
GTCTATTTCATAGTCAGCTTTTCAACCTATGCGTGGCATATTACATGGATTATTTTTTTGATTGCGGCTTGCGTACAGGCGATTGTGGGGTTGATTTTCAACCTGAAGCTCACAGAGTAGAGTAGTGTCAGCCCATTGGCCGAAGGCAAATGCTGCGCGATGAAGTTTAGGAAAGAGGTAGATGAGATGAAGGGTTTAAAAATAACATTGATTGTGGTTCTGTGTGTGATAGTGGCCGCCCTGTGCGGGATGCTTGCGTGGGGAATCGGAAATCCGGGGGGCTGGCATCGCTTTACCGGGGAAATGTCGAAGGAGGAAAAACGGCTGGTACTGGATCAGGAGGTTTCTCTTGACGGAGTTGACAGCATTGAGATCTCGTATGATAAGAACAGCAACGATGTTTATATCTATGAGGCGGAGGGCGACACGCTCCGGGTGAAGGAGTATGCGGGTTATGAGGTAGGAGAGAGCGAAATGACCACTGTCGGGGTAAAGGGGAGCACTCTTGGGATAGAGGGCAAAAGGAGACATACCTCATTTCGGAGGATGTTCAGCTTCGGCTACAACAGCAGCTATACGGAGATCTGGCTCCCGTCCTCCTACAGGAATGCACTCTCGGTTGAAACCTCCAGCGGCGAAATCCGGTCGGATATGGCGATTGTGTTGAATGCCGGATTTACCGGGGGCAGCTCCAGCGGGGATATTGCCTTAAAGGAGGTGTCGGCTGCGGATGTGGCGCTTTCTGCCAGCAGCGGCAATATTGACGGCACGTCGATCTGCGCGTCGTCTATCGAAATTTCGACCTCCAGCGGCGATATTACGGTCGAGCGTGCAGATGGAGACACGAAGGCTTCCGCCAGCAGCGGGTATATAAAAATTAAGGGGGGAAACGGAGCGCGGGAAATTCACACATCCTCCGGTGATGTCCTTCTGGAAGGGCTGCAGGATGCCTTTGAAGTTCAGACGACCAGCGGCGAGGCCGTAGTGAAGGCCGATAAGGGGGCGGGCAGCATCTCGACCTCCAGCGGGGATGTGCGGCTGACCCTGTCGGAGCTTGCGGGGCGGCTCGATATCCACACAACCAGCGGGGAAGTGAAGCTCGGTCTTCCGGCGGGGGCGGCGGTGGATTTTGCGGCAGAGACCTCCAGCGGGGACATCAACACCTTTTTTGACGACAGTCTGAGCTTCTCCAAGAGGGGCAACAGTGCAAAGGGGAGCATCGGCGGCGAGCCCCGGCAGGAGGTGAGGATTGAGACCAGCAGCGGGGACGTGCGGGTCACAGAGCGTAATTGATAGAAAGGCTGAACTGTTGATAATTTTTGCGAATCTTGCGCCGATAGCTTGTCATTTATCCGGGATCTATGTAAAATAAAAAGGAAACTAATCAGTACGGTAGTCGGAAGATGAGGGTTATGGGCGCAGTGGATACAGATATTTTAAGCGGATTGAACAGAGAGCAGACCGAGGCGGTTATGGCGACCGAGGGCTACGTCCGGGTGATTGCCGGTGCGGGGACGGGCAAAACCAGAACCCTGACTCGCAGGTATGCCTGGCTGATTCAGGAGCTTGGCATCTCCCCCTCAAATATTCTGTGCATCACCTTTACCAACAAAGCAGCAAATGAGATGAAGCGCCGCATCAAGGCTCTGCTGGGGGAGGAGTTTGACACCTCCTTTGTGGCGACGCTTCACGCGTTCTGCACCCGGGTGCTGCGGGAGGAGATCTTCCGGCTGTTCTATCCGGATAATTTTATTGTTCTGGACAACATTGACCAAAAGAAAATTCTCGAGGAGGTCTATGATGAAATGGGGGTGAAGATGGACACCGCCAGCTTCAAGTTTATGATAGACCAGATCCGGTACTATAAAAATCTCATCACCTATGTGGAATATCTCTCCGATCCGCATTTTGATTACTCCACGCTCACCGCCGAGAAGAAGACGGATGAGATCATTTTTCGCTATATTAAAAAGCAGTGCAAATACTTTGGG
>CAZNQZ010000214.1:2001-4136 GCA_964575245.1 uncultured Lachnobacterium sp.
TACCTCTTTGACAAGTATCCGGAGGTTTTTCTCAAGTGGCAAAAGCGCCTGTGCTATATTATGGTGGACGAGTTTCAGGACATCACTGTCAAGGAATTCAAGCTGATCCGCCGTCTGTCGGAGGCGCATCAGAACCTGTTTGTCGTCGGAGATCCCGATCAGAACATTTATGAGTGGCGGGGCTCCAACATGAGCGTGCTGGTGGATTTTGAAAACTGGCTGAACAACAAATGCTTTGAACACCAGTACGGCTTTCGCGCCCGGGACATTGTGCTCAGTGAAAACTACCGCTCCACGAGGCAGATTCTGGACGTGGCGAATTCCCTGATTGAAAAGAACGACAACCGCGTCAGAAAGGAGCTTTTTACCACGGCCCCCGACGGCAGCGCGGTGCAGTATTTTCATGGGAAGAGCGACAGGGAGGAGATCAAATTTATCTGTGACAGGATAAAGGAGCATCGCGAAAAGGGCGGCAAATACTCGGATTTTGCCGTGCTGTACCGCTCCAACTATGTTTCCCGCACGGTGGAGCAGGGCCTGCTGTCGGAAAACATTCCCTATGTGGTGTACGGAGGCGTGGGATTTTACGAGCGGGCGGAGATCAAGGACGTGCTTTCCTATATGCGGCTTGTGGACAATACGGAGGACGATCTCTCTTTTAAACGCATTGTCAATACCCCCAGACGGAAGATCGGGAAGGTTAAGATGGGAATCCTGCAGAGCTACGCCGAAGAAAACGACACCTCGCTATACGGCGCGCTGAAGGCACTCTGTCACTGTGAAAGCATGAAGGGCTGCGGGGGAGCGGAATTTGTGGATGCCATTGAAAAACTGCGGCTTTTGGCCGATACCATGCCCGTGTCGGAGCTGCTGCAGGCGATATTAAAGGATACGGGATATGAGCTCTATCTGCGGGAGAGCGGCGATATTGAGCGGCTTGACAATGTGACGGAGCTTCTGCGGGGCGTGGTCACACAGGAAAATGAGTTTGGGGAGACGATGACGCTTACGGTTTTCCTGCAGGGGATCACACTTTTGCGGGACAGTGATGTGGAGGACAAGAGCGATTGCGTGAGATTGATGACGATCCACACGGCGAAGGGGCTGGAGTTTGACCGGGTGTTTCTGGTGGGGCTCACGGAGGGGGTCTTCCCCTCGGCGAGAAGTCTGGAGGAGAGAAAAGGCGAGGCCCTTGAGGAGGAGCGCCGCCTTTGCTTCGTGGCCGTCACAAGGGCGCGAAAGCGCCTGTATCTTACCGAGAGCGAGGGCTTTGGGATCAAAGGCTTTTCCAAAGCGCCCTCGCGGTTCCTGTTTGACATCGACGAGGGGCTGCTGGAGGTGATCGGAACCATTCCTGAAGAACTCCGGGCGGAGTGTGCGTGCCAGGTGAAGAAATTTGATAAGAGAACGCCCGAGGTCTATCAGGTGGGGGATCAGCTGCGGCATAAGGTATTTGGCGAGGGCATCGTAGAGAGCGTCGATGAAAAGAACCGGACCTATCACATCCGTTTTGTCAACGGGGTCAAACCCATCAGTTTCGGGTATGCGGGGCTGTCCCATATTTTTTAGAATTTAGGGCATGGATGCGTTTTGGAAACAAAAGACCCGCCTGTTTTCATAGCTTTTCTGAAAACAAGCGGGAAAAAATTATTTTATTGTGACAGTAAAATTCAGATCGTATCGTTCGGGGGACTCAGTGTCGTCAGGCTTGCAAATATTAATAAAAAAATTGCCGTCGTACACGCCCGGCCCTGCCAGGTTATCGGGAAAAGGATAAAACGAGGGGTATCCGATAGATTTGCTATATGATTGGAATATAAAAGACTGCACATGCTTTTCACCGGGATGTACAGGTATTATAACAACCAAGTCATCCCGCAAATTCGGATCTGGCGGATTTTTATACCAATCCTCAAGGTTCACCTCTAATTCCACCAGATAATGTTTCAGCTCTTCTGAATATCCACCCCTTGTTGTAGCGGGATACCATAAATAGATATCCTCATCCCTTGTATTTTCCAGCGAGGCTGTCACACGGACGGACTCTCCCGCGAGGTATTCGCTTTTACTCGTCTCGATCGTCATAACAATTCCGTCAATGTCTTTTATAAAGGTTTTCTTCGCGTTAACGGGTT
>CAZNQZ010000215.1:0-4132 GCA_964575245.1 uncultured Lachnobacterium sp.
GTTCCCGTCCATTCCGCATAAAATTTCGTCGGCGAGGTATGGTAGCTTACCGTCGTGTTCTTCGACGAATACCCCTCCGGCTCCACCGCGGCGTTCTTCTCACACAGCACGCTGTAGCCGCCCGTCTTTCCGGATGCGTCGGCGACAAACTGCTCCGTCAGCGTCCCCTGACTGTTTAACCGCTTTAACTGGTCCCCCGGCTTATACTCGCAGTCCACGCCGTTGAAATGGCTGGTGTAGGTGCGCTCCGCCTTCTGGTTCGCCTCATAGTTTAAGCGCAGGTTCACGATAAACTCGCTGCCTCCGGTTGAAAAGTACAAGGACCTCGTGGTCGGCACCCCCGCCATCGCCTCAAACTGCTCCTGGATATCCAGATACGACCGGATATCGTTTGTCCCGGGCGCAAGGGACGGATCCACGGACGCGGCGATCTCTTCGTGGTTGTCCGCCAGCACATCCGTCGAAATTTCCGCCTGCCGCGGCACCATCGCCCAGCCCCTTACATCATACACCTTCGGCTCAAAACCCCTCTTGACTGCCTTTAAGGCATTATAATTCTGCAGATAATTCCCCGGATTTTCGTAATTCTTCTCATACAGCTTCTCCAGCCGCATCGGAGTCAGGCGGAAACAGCGGATCTCCCCCTCCTTCAGCTCCGCATAGTTCTCCGCAACGGAGGTATAGCTGTAATCCGGGCTTTTCTCCACCGTCGATGCCGATGACGAATAGGTCCGGGTGTATTTGATGCCCGCACGGTTGGACGGGTATACCGAAATCAGCTCCTTCACCTCATCCCCGTCCCAGCCCTGGCTGGTAAATTCCTTCGCGGATGTGATCATGCACGGGATGATCTCCACCTGCCATCCCACATAAACCGCTCCCTCCAGCGGAACCTCAAACCCGGCATCCGTAAAGAAGGCTTTATCCACATCCAGCGTGAGGGCGGTTCCGATCAGATCCTTTTCCTTTTTCGGAAAGAAAATCGCCTCAAACTCCTCCGCCGACACCTTGCACCCGACATCCAGCGTAACCTTTTCTTCCGTATGCTCGTAGGACAGGCAGACATTCCTTGTCAGCTCCTTTTTCCTCGCCAGCTTCTTTGTCACCTTTTTCTCCGCTCCGGATTTGTCCTTATATTGGAACGTGAATCCAATGGTCCCCGGCTTGTCAAGGTAAGAAGAATTATGCACCTTTATGGTTTCGACTTCTTTTCCGTTTGCTTTCTGCAGCTTCTCCGCCTTGATCAGGCGCACCTTCACATACAGGTTATCCTTGTCGATGCTGTAATCCGTGTTGTCATAAATTTTTTTCAGCGCTTTTTTGTCCTCGCTGCTGCCGTACACCACGTTCGCCTGCAGCTGTACATGGTCGGCAAGCGGCTCCAGATAACTGTCCGTCAGCTCTCCGTTGACAAACGTCTCCTTCGCCTCCAGCGGACGCGCATTCGCTATGATGTCATGAGTCTTATTCCTGAAATAATGCTTATAGCTGTTTACATAGGCTGGATTGTCATCCTCATTCTTTTTTATCCCGGTTTCTTTATCCTTCTTCACTGCATACGGCGTATACGTGGCAAAGTTCCCCTGCTCATAGCCCGTGTTGTTCGGGTTCTGCTGCTGGGCCGTAAGGTCCGACCGGATGGTCAGCCTTGACGTCACCCGCGCAGTGAACGGGCTCAGCTTCGGGTCCTCGATCCACGGAAACCGGAACGAGGGCACATAAAAGCAGCCCCAGCTGTTCCCATACTGGTAGAGCGCATAGCCCTCATGCTCGTTTTCCCGCTGCGCCACCAGACTGATGGCCTCCATCTGCCCGCTCTTTGGCTGGTCATACGTGACTTTTCCGCTGCTGTCCCGGTAATAGTATTCATTTATCAGACGCCGGTATACCACCTCGGATACCCAGCTCCTCTGTTCCTTCGTGATGGGGTCGCCTTTTATTGCACTGGTCCCACTCGTGTAATTCCCGCCTTTCACTGCAGCCTCCAGCCGTGTATAAAAGGTTTTATAATAGTCCGGAACCTCCGATATATAGGTAACATTCCTGCCCCCGAGCTTCGTTACAAGGGTCTGGTCACTTCCGGGCGGGGCGTACTTCTTCCCCTTCGCCATCAATTCCTCATTCACCCGGCTTATGCCCTGTATGTTCATGAAATACTGACGCCGTGTATCTTTCTGCAGCTCATCCGCAGTTCCGCCGGTCCTCGGCCCGAGAAACGATTTCGTCACGCTGTTCGCATTCGTTTTCTGATCCGTTTTCGTGTTCGTCCCCGCGTTTTCCAGATGGAACGCCAGATTTATCAGATCCTGCGTGCCGACATACACAAACGCACCGCCGCTGTACAGACTCCCGTCCGCCTTCTCCTGCGCCCCACGGGCAATCACCCCGCCGCTGATCGAAATCGTGGGGGCCGGGGCTGTGTTAAACTCGGAATATGTATCTCTTTTTTCATCCGTTTGACACAGATTCAAATAAGTAATGATCGCATTTTCCCATGCATTCTGCACCTCAACGGAAGCCCCGTTTTTCAACGCAACTGCATAGATCGACATCATAAGGTCAAGGTAATGTAAGTTATACTCCCGCTCCGCGAACTCGCACAGCTCATCGTCCTTGCTGACAAAAACCTTGCTCTCTACCGGGTTCGTGGTATTCCATGCATTCATTTCATACTTCGTCCCGGCAAGGTTTAAGCCCAGCTTATTACTGCTGCTGTATGCCTGATTACGCACATTCCGGTAATGGTTATACCCCTTCGTGAGGAAGTCGTCAATCCGGCTTGCAGCGTCAAAGGACAGACTGCCGCCTTTCGTATTCAGCGTCAGAATGTAGTCCCAGAGCTTGAGCGCCTTCGCCTGCGAAGCGGAATCGCTTACAAAGGCTTTGATCCCTGCGGCGGAATCCAGCCTGTATTTATCCTTCAGCGCCCCGATCTGAATCAGCTCCGTCCCGTTCTTCTCGGCATCCAGATTCTTCTCATTGACCAGCGCCTCCGCCAGCTTCTTATAATACACGCCGTTCTCGCAGATGCTGTCAAACTCGCTCATCTTATTGTCACGGACGTTGTGGTAAATGTCCTGCGTCAGGAACACACGGTTCTTTAAATACGCAGACTCGCTGTTTACCTGATACATTTTATCAATTGTGGACGCTGTTTTATAATAATGGCAGATCATGCTGTTATTGTTTTTCCAGCCGTCCTTTAACTCTCCCTTGTTGTTGTCCGATCCGCCGTTCCATACAAAGGACCATGTGGCATAGGGAACAAACAGCAGGGATGCCTTAGTCTGGGGAATGACGGAGGTATAGCCCTGAAACCGCGTAATATTGTAGTCATTGACCCAGCGGTATTTGACGTCGTTTTCGTCCAGACCATCCTTTCCCAGAAAATAATCCCGGTAGGTGAGGTGCTTTGTCAGCGTCCTGCCATTCTCGACGACCGTGTAGGTACTGCCTGTCTGCGCAAGGCTTCCCCAGAGAATCTCTTTCGGGCTGTCCTTGAAATAATCCAGATCATCATTTTGTTTCAGTCCGCTTTTTGGATCCACGGCGTATACCGGAGTGACATAGAAATAGAACCCCTGGCAGTCACTCACGATATCATTCGCATTGGGATTGTTGCTCCGGATTGTCCGGGTAATCGGGATCGACTTATCCTTTCCGGTGTTGCCGCTGCCCCATGCATGGTCCGGCGCATACACAGCCATTCCGGCCAGCGCTGCCGCAAAAAGCGCAACCGTAAGGCTTTTCATGATCCGGCTTCTGTTTGGTTTGATTTTCTGTGTTTTCTTTGTCATTTTTCGCCTCTTTCTGTTGATGGTTTAATAAAACATTATTACTGCCCTTGTCTAACTTGTATATAGAATCAAACCCTTTCTTTTTTTTATTTTCCTGCAAAAATTTTCCTAAACGGTTGCATTTTTCTTCCAAATATGGTATAATTTATCATATAAAAACACAATATATAGCGAAACATGACGTTATATATATTTAAAGAAAGTGAGGGATTCGTTATGAAGAAAATTATAAAAAAGATGTTCATGCTCTTACTTACAGCAGCAATTCTTATATCCACTTTTCCGGTAACGGCTGAGGCCAAAAAGCTGGGTAAAGTCCAAATGGGAAATTCTGA
>CAZNQZ010000216.1:0-4108 GCA_964575245.1 uncultured Lachnobacterium sp.
GGACAAAAAGAGTTTTCCGGCATTTTAAAAGCCTATGATGCCGATACCATTACAATAGAAATAGAAGGAGAAACAAAAGTTTTTGCAAAAGCGGATGTGGCAATTGTCCGCCTTGCGCTTGATTTTTGATCAGGAGGGTAAAGGAAAATGAATAAGGAATTAATGGAAGCACTGGATATTTTGGAGAAGGAGAAAGAGATCAGCAAAGAGACACTTTTTGAGGCTATTGAAAATTCGCTGATCACGGCATGCAAGAACCACTTTGGAACATTTTGGGACTTATAATTCGACAATATACCTAAAGCAATTTATTGTCAATCCACTTGGCACAACCGGCTTGTTTCTGGCAAAAAATAGTTTTTTATGCCTTGGCCTGCAGATCACCTGGATAAACTAAAAAACGGCGGTTTCAAAACGAGACAAGTTAAACCTCACAGACTGAAAGAACAAAGGAAAAACCCAGGTATAGCAGCGGGCATGGACAGACATTACGAACAAGTAGCTTGCAGAACAGAATTTCCCGCAAAGAAATGAATTGTAAAGAAATTGTAACCGAGAAAAGCAAAAAACCGTCGGACGTTGTATCAAAATACCTGACACTTCCACCTGACGGAATTATTTAAAGAACTGAAAATGATGCTAGGGGCAAAATACCTTTTGACCCCAACTTCATGAAAATATTCGCTTCATTCCGCCCCATCCATCGGCAGCCACACACAGAAGGCGACGCGCTCATCCTCGCTCTCCGCGGCGATATGCCCGCCGTGCAGCATGACGATCTCCTTTGCGATGGCGAGCCCCAGTCCCGCCCCCCCGGTTGCGGTGCTTCTCGACTCGTCCAGCCGGAAGAACTGCTCAAAGATCCGCGCCAGCTTCTCCGGCGGGATCGTCCGCCCCGGATTCTCCAGCCGGATGAAGGCGTTGCCGTCCTCCACAGACATGTGCAAAAGGAGCTCGCTGTCCGGATAGGAATAGAAAAAAGCGTTGCGCATCAGATTGTCAAACACTCTCTGCAGCTTGTCCGGGTCGCAGTTAAGCTCAACGTTCTGCTGGATATCCAGCCTCCAGCGCAGATTCTTTTTCTCCATGAGGGGCATGGATTCGCTGGCGAGCTGCTCCAGCATCCGGTCCAGCTTGATGGAGCATTTATCCAGTGCAATCGAAGTCAGGTTAAATCTCGTAATGTCAAAAAACTCGTTGATGAGCTGCTCCAAGCGCATGGATTTATCGTAGGCAATCCCCGTGTAGCGCGCCCGCAGCTCCCCCGATATATCCGGCTCATCCTTTAAGAGGGTCAGATAGCCGATCACGCTGGTCAGGGGCGTCTTCAAATCGTGGGCCAGATACACGATCAGGTCGTTTTTCCTCTGCTCTGCCTCCTTCGCCTTGCGCTCATTGCTCAAAACCATCAGGCGCACGCTGTCCAGCTCATCCTGCACCTCCTTGAGCCCCACGCTCATCCGCACCGGAAGTTCCATGTGCACCGCCATCTGCTCCGAGGCGCGGATGACCTCCCTGAGATACAGCCACACCCGCACCGCAAAACAGATCGTCGCCACCAGCCAGGTGAACAGACAGGTGATGACCACCGTATCCACCAGATTGTGGTTGACTCTGGACAAAAATGAGTAGAGCAGCTCAGTCCCGTACCAGACTCTGGACATGAACAGTCGCCGCATGAGATAGACAAAAATCACCAGCACTCCCGCCAGCGCCAGCAGGGTAATCAGATACTGCCGCACCAGGCGCTGGGACAAATTTCCATGCTTCGCTTTCATAATAACCTCCTCTACTTAATCGTATAGCCAACCCCCCAGACCGTCTGGATCATTCTGGGCTTTCTCGCATGCTCATGCATTTTTTCCCGAATCCGCGCGATGTGGGCCATCACGGTATTGTTGCTGTTCAGATAGCGCTCGCCCCACACTGCCTCATACAGCTCCTCCGAGGACACCACCCGCCCCTGATGCTCGCATAAATACCAGATCACACCAAACTCAATGGGCGTGAGGGAGAGCAGCTCGCCGTCCACGCTGCACTGGTGGCTCTCCTTTGAAATCCACAACCCCCGGATATTGTACTCGCTGATTTCGCCCCGGTTTTCCCTCTGATTGTACTGCTTGTAGCGGCGGAGCTGGCTCTTGACGCGCGCCACGAGCTCGATCGGGTTGAAGGGCTTGGTCACATAATCGTCGGCCCCCATGGTCAGCCCGTCCACCTTGTCCCGATCCTCCACCTTCGCCGTCAGCATGATAATCGGATACACATAGGAGCGCCGTATCATGCGGCACAGGCTAAATCCGTCCACGTCCGGCAGCATCACATCCAAAATCGCAAGATCCATCTCCTCCTCTTCAATTTTCAGCGCGGCGCTCGCCCCGTCATAGCATTTGATGACCTCGTAGCCCTCGTTCGCAAGATACAGCTCCACCAGATCCGCAATCTCGCGCTCATCATCGACAATCAGTATTTTTTCGTTTTTTTCATTCATAGTGCTATTCTTCCCCTGCCATCTCTTCCTAAACTCTCTGATCTCATTGTATTGAAAAATAACGGCTTTCTCAATCCCTCCGGCATAATTTTCATAAAATTGTAAGGAAGGGCTGCCCCCATTGAAAAAGCCCGGAGATTCCTCTCCGGACTTTTTCCACAATATTCACCCGAGCACCTCCCGCACCACCGCGGGCAGCTCATGAAACGCCTCGATTCTCGGAACCACAGCGTCGATCGTCCCAAAGCCGTAAGCCGCGTGAATGAATTTCACCCCCGCCGCCATGCTGGAATCGTAATCTCCCTGAATATCCCCGACATACACTGCGCCGCACAGGCCGTTCCTCTCATAGAGGATGCGGATATTGTCCGCCTTCGGCCTGCCATTATCCCCATAGCACTGGAAATCCTCGATCCGGCTGCGCAGGTCATAGTAATCCAGAAAGGCCTCGATATAGCCGGACTGACAGTTGCTCACAATATAGAGCGGATAATTTTCGCCCAAAATATCCAGCGTCTCCCGCAGCTTCGGGTAGAGCCTTCCACCGTGAGCCCGCAGATAATCGTTCTCGACCCGGCAGCAGGAGTCTAAAAGCTCTCTCTGGCGCTCACCCTCTGCCTTCGGAAACAGAATCCCGGCGATGTCCTCCATCGTCTTTCCCATCACGCGGTACATATCCTCCGCAGTAAAGGGCTCGCGCTCGTATCCGCACTGCTGCATCGCGAGATTCCAGGCCTGCGCCACCTCCTTCGCGCTGTCCCAGAGCGTTCCGTCCATGTCAAAAATCACGCCTTTTTTCATACAAGTCACGCCTCGTCAATCGCTTTGCCGATGTCGTGCCGCATATACTTGTTGGCAAATTCCACCCACTCCGTGGCATTGTACGCTTTAGCCCGGGCCTCCCTCAGATCGCTCCCGAGGGCGGTGACACCGAGCACGCGCCCACCGTTTGTGACAATCCGACCCGCATCGTCAAATTTGGTCCCCGCATGGAAACAGAAGTAATCGTCCTTCCCCTCAAACTTCTCAAACCCCGTGATCGGAAGACCCTTCTCATAGGCGAGGGGATAGCCCTCCGACGCAAGCACCACGCACACCGCGGCATTGTCCTCAAATTGCAGCTCGACCGTATCCAGTGTCCCGTCCACGCAGGCCTCCATCACCTCGATCAGATCGTTCTTCATCCGCGGCAGCACCACCTGTGTTTCCGGATCTCCGAAGCGCGCATTGTACTCGAGCACCTTCGGCCCGTCTTTTGTCAGCATCAGCCCAAAGAAAATGACGCCGACGAAGGGCCTGCCCTCCGCCGCCATCGCGTCCACCGTCGGCTGATAGATGGTTTTCCAACAGATTTCGTCGATCTCCTTCGTGTAGAAAGGACTCGGGGAAAAGGTTCCCATGCCTCCGGTATTTAGGCCCTGATCTCCGTCCTTCGCGCGCTTGTGGTCCTGCGCCGAGGTCATGATCCGGATATGCTTCCCGTCCACAAAGGAGAGCACTGACACCTCCGGCCCCGTCATAAACTCCTCGATGACCATGGTGTTTCCGGCATCGCCGAACTTCTTGTCCTCCATGATCTCAGCGACGCCTGCCCTCGCCTCCTCCGGCGTGTTGCAG
>CAZNQZ010000217.1:0-4107 GCA_964575245.1 uncultured Lachnobacterium sp.
TGCTCCGCAGCGCAAATCCGGCGCGGGAAACGCTTTAATCAGCGTTTCCCTAAAAATAAATCAGGATACAGGGAAGGAACAATGAGTGACGAGGCAATGAACCAAATTGATTATGACAATGCCATATACCAGAAATTTTCCAGACTGGTTATCAGTCCCGCGGCGATCGCCCACAACATCGGTGTGATCCGATCCATTACCTCGCGGACGATCATTGCTGTCGTGAAGGAAAACGGCTACGGGATGGGGGGGTGGAATGAATATCAGATGCTAAAAAAGCAGGGGATTCGCTTTTTTGCCGTTGCAAATACCAAAGAGGCGCTGGCGCTGCGCCGGTTCGGATGCAGCGATCCCATTCTGCTCCTGTCGCCGGTCGCGGAGTATCGGGAGTGTCTGGAGCTGGCCGGGCAGAATATTATTTTTACACTGGAGGCCTGCTGGCAGCTGCCGCTTTTACAGAGCGTATACAAAGAGACAAAGATCCTGCCCAGAGTTCACATTAAGATTGAAACCGGGATGGGAAGATACGGCTTTCGCTGGAATCAGCTGCAGGAGTTGAAGGCTCTGAGTGACTGCGTGGCTGTGGAGGGCTGCTACACGCATCTGGCCGGAAGGCCAAAGCATTACAGGCGGCAGGTGGAGCAGCAGCGGCAGAGGTTTTTGACGGCTGTGACGGCTCTGGAGGCTATGGGGATTCCGACGGGGATGAAGCATATCGCGAATTCCTCTGCCGTCATGACCGTAGGAGACCTGGGCATGGACGCTGTCCGGGTTGGGTCGGCGATTTTGGGCAAGGCCGTTGTCCACGGAAGGCATCCGCTGGGGGACGCACCCTTGATCTGCGCTGTCCGGCTGGAGGCGCCGGTCTACGAAATACGGTATTTTCCCAAAGGGGATACCATTGGCTATCAGAGCAGTCTGCGGCTGAAAAGAGACAGCTGTCTGGCGTTGGTGCGCGTCGGACACACCGACGGTGTTTTCCTGAAATACGCGGATTCACCGGAGTTTTTTGTCCGAGGCTGCCTCCATCTGCTGTCCCGCTGCCTGTGGCCCGGCCGCTGCCGAAAGACGGTGACGGTCAACGGAAGGCAGGCGCCGCTGGCCGGAACGCTGGGGGTTGCCCACATGATGGTCGATGTGACGGATATCCCCTGCAGGACGGGGGATATGGTAACCATCGAGGTAAATCCGCTGCTGATTCATCCGATGATACCAAGGATTATGTTAGAGGAGTGAGCAAATTGTACAGATATGAAATTGTCGGAGCTGACCGGCATGAGGAGTTTGATGAATTTGTAAGGAGGCACCCGAAGGGGCATCTGCAGCAGAGCTTTGCGTGGAGCAGACAGAAATCCCTGTGGAAGTTTTACGGGATTGTGGTGCGCACTGGCAGCGGGGAGATTGGGGGGGTGATGTCCGTGCTGATCCGACGCATTCCACTGACACCATGGACCCTGATGTACGCCGCAAGAGGGCCCGTCTGCGACATTCATGACAGAAAGATGCTGGCCTGCCTTCTGGATGGGGCGAAGATGCTGGCTAAAAAACACCGTTGCTATGTGCTGAAGCTGGACCCCGACGTCACCTTCGCGGAGACGGAATTTATGCGGCACATGGAGGAGCTTGGCTTTGTGCTGGCGCCAAAGGCTCTCAATTTTGAAAACATCCAGCCTCAGTATGTGATGCGCCTGGACATTGCGGGCAAAACCGAGGAGGAGGTTATGGCGGGATTTAAGCCCAAAACCCGATACAATATCCGGCTGGCCCAAAGAAAGGGAGTGGAGATAAAAATCTGCGGCAGGGAGGCGGTGGATGAGTTCTACCGCCTTATGGTCGAGACCGGGGAGAGAGATCATTTCAGGATCCGTCCGGCCCGCTATTTTTCGGATATGCTGGACAATCTGGGGGAGAACGTTCGGCTGTATATGGCGTACTATGAGGGGCGTGCCATTGCCGGGACGATTGCCGCCAGGCTGGGGGAGAAAATGTGGTACCTGTACGGGAGCTCCTCCAATTTGTACAGGAACGTGATGCCCAACTATCTGCTGCAGTGGGAGATGATTCGCTGGGCCATAGAAAGCGGCTGTAAATTATACGACTTCAAGGGAATTTCCGGGGATCTTCGCGAGGAAAACCATCTGTACGGCCTCTATCGGTTTAAGAGCGGTTTCAACGCGGAATTTACGGAATTTGTGGGGGAATACCGCTATATTTTTCACCCGCTGGCCTTTCGCTTCGTGGAGCGGGCGCTGCCGGTGGCGAAGAAAATAGTGAGCAGGATATTACAATTACCACTTGTTTGACGCTGACATTCCCGCATGGTAGACTGTATTCAGATGAATTCATCAGGATATGGTCAATCAGGAGTGCAGAAAGGAAGGAAAGCGATGAATATTGGAGAAATCATAAAAAGCAGGCGTCAAAAAATGGATATTACACAGACAGAGCTGGCGGAATTGTTAAAGGTTACGCCTCAGGCGGTGTCCAGGTGGGAGATGGGAGTATCTTATCCGGACATTGCCATGGTGCCGCTTATCTCAGAGGCTTTATCTGTGAGCGCCGACGAGCTGTTCGGAATCAGGCCGTTCGGGGAGGCAGGAGATGGATCCGGGGAGCTGTGGGTCAAAGTCAGTGATCTGCAGATGCAGATGCTCGGCGTGGAGGTCCCTGATCCAGTCCTGAATCAAAGCCAGATAGACAGTATCTTTGACTATGTTCCGGTTCCTGTATCAGGAGAGAGCAAAAAAGTTCTTGCAGTTGACGATTCCAATTTTATGCGAAAGATGCTGGAGGATATCCTGACACACAGCGGGCATACCTTTGTTGGGGCGAAGGACGGCCAGGAAGCCTTGCATATACTGCAGAAGGAAACGGCAGATGTGTGCCTGCTTGACATTCATATGCCGGGGATGGACGGAATGGAGGTGCTGAAGCGGATAAAGGAGGATTACCCCGGATTGAAGGTGGTGATGCTTTCGGCGCTGTGCAGCGAGAGCAGTGTGAAGAGGGCGCAGCAGCTCGGGGCGGATGCGTTTGTCGCTAAGCCGTTTCAGGCGGAATGTCTGGTAAACAAGGTGGGGTGAGTATGCGGTTGTCATTTGGTCAGGAATATTATGGAAACTGCGGAAGAGCGCTGGATTTTTATGAGTCCGTGTTCGACCATGCGACAGTGGAAAAAAGCCTGTACAGGGAGACGGATATGGCGGGGGTTGGGATATCCGGCCCGGGCCTTGACATGATCGGGCGGTCGGAGCTAAATATCCGGTGTGCAGACAGCGTCTTGTGCATGGAAATGACGGATTCCCTGCTCACCGCCATGGACAATGACGATACAAACGGCCATTTCTGCTATCATCCCCTGATCTGCCTGCAGCATGAGGACGAGAGTGAAGCGTGCCGTCTGTTGGAAAAGCTGAGTGGGGAGCCGGTCGCTTTGGACCGCTTACGGGACGGCTGTGTAGCGGACCCTTATGGGATGCAGTGGCGGTATCGGAAGGGGGATCGTCAATGCATGCTCTACTGTCTGGAATTTGACGGGTTTTGCGGCGGCGTACTCGCTTTTTATGAGAGCGTATTCGGGATCAAGCCCAAGGATGTCGTAACATATGGGGATTCTTCCCACAGCGTAGAGGGCGCGGGGGCGGAAATGATTGACCACGCGGTCTTGGAATTTCAGCACCGGGATCAGATCCATGGGCTGTGTCTGCGCGACAGCATCGAGTCGGCCAGGAGGGGAACAAGCGGGTACGATCCGAAGGCCCTGCTGTTTTATCAGGGCCTGTACAATCCGGTCTTTAACCTCAGAGATGAGGAGGAATCCGTCCTGTCTGAAATTTTTGACAGGCTGATGGATGGAGGAAAAATAAACAGACCGCTGTCGAAGGACAGGGGAGGCGGCTGTGGAAGCCTGATCGACCGGTATGGAATATGCTGGAATCTCTATCTTTAAACCGTTTTACTACAGTTTAGGAACTATCACGAAAGTTATTTCGTGATAGTTCCTTAGTTTATGAAAACACCACTTACTGGGGCAAGGAGTCAAAATCCTGCACACACTACCGAAAAAGCATAGGACATCTTGATCCGGACACCGGGGAGCTTGCCCAT
>CAZNQZ010000218.1:0-4080 GCA_964575245.1 uncultured Lachnobacterium sp.
CAATATTGTAGCAGAAAATCACCGGATTGTCAATCAAGTTCCAAACAAGCGTTCTGTTCCTCTGCCCCTTTAATTCCTTAACATTTCCTCTTATAAACTTACTTTACCAATAGTTTAGGATTGGAGCACATACGACTTTTTATCATTCAGGATATGGAGCGGATCGATGGCATCCTTAATCTGGTTCATCAGCTTTAAATTCTCATCTGCTGTGTGTCTCAGAAAATATGGCCGTTTGGAGATGCCGATCCCGTGTTCCCCCGACGTAATTCCGCCAAGGCGGTACGCCTCTGTGTATATCCGCTCCATATTCGCCGCCAGCTCCCTCTTCCAATCCGCTTCGTTCCGCGTGCCCCGCACAGCGCACAGATGAACATTGCCGTCGCCCGCATGGCCGAAGCTGACCAGCTGCATTCCGCTTTCTTTCTCCGTCTGATTGACATACCGGATCAGCTCCGCCGTCCGGTCGATGGGCACCACAATGTCCACGGGCTCCTGCTCAGAGACCGCCTCCACCGCCTTGACGAGGGCTCCGCGCACCTTCCAGACATCGGCGGCATAGCCGGGTTCGTCCAGAACGATAACCTCCATGGCGCCGGTTTCCAGGGCAAGGCGGCGCACCCGCTCCAGATTGTTTTTTACCTCCGCCTCGTTGCCGTCCAGCGTCAGCAGGATATAGGAGCCTGCGTCCGGCCTGGGATACTGCACGCCGCAGAAATCCTCCCCGAGCTTCGCCACCTTCCTCTCAACAAATTCCACGGCTGTCGGGTTTGCGTTCGCCTTTAAAATTTTCAGGACGCTGCCGATCCCGCTGTCAAGATCGGCGTAGGGGAGCAGTACACTGATCGAATATTCCGGCTTTGGGATCAGCTTTAAAACACATTTTGTGATTACGGCAAGAGTTCCCTCTGATCCGATAAATAAATTTTTCAGCGACAGGCCGCTGGCGTCCTTGACGGTCTTCCCGCCGACGGTCAAAACCGTCCCATCCGCAAGAACTACCTCAAGCCCCCGGACATAATCTCTTGTCACTCCGTATTTTACCGCTCTCATCCCGCCCGCATTCGTGCTGATATTTCCACCGATTGTGGATTCCTTTTCCCCCGGATCGGGAGGATAAAACAATCCGTTCTCCTCGACAAATACCTGCAGGTCCCGAAGCAAAACTCCCGGTTCAACCGTGACGGTCATCGTATCCGCGTCAAGCTCTATGATATGGTTCATTCGGGATAGATCCAGAATGATCCCGCCCTCCAGAGGAACCGTAGAGCCAACCAGATTGGTTCCCGCACCCCTTGGCGTCACCGGGATGCGGTTTTGACGGGCATAGCTCATAATTTTGCTCACCTCTTCGGTGCTTTTTACAAACACCAGGGCAGCGGCTTTCCCGCGCAGACGCCCCAGCGTGTCGCTCAGATATTTTTCCTCGATCCGCTCCTTCACTACGCGGCTTCGCTCGCCAATGATTTCATATAGCCATTCCATAAGCGTCATCCTCATTTCCACGCGGGGACAAAGAACCCCTTATAGTTTTCCTCGAAAAGCTTCGCAGTATCGTCAGAGCAGAAAGCGTCCGCAACCTTTTTGTAGATCTCGCTGTCTATATCCGCGGAACGGACAGCGATCACGCAGACATAATTGTTATTATCCGCAGGCTTCTCATAGAAAATCGCTGTGGAGGGATCCACCTTGTAGCTTGCGGCATAGTTTCCGTTCACAACCGCGGCGGCTATCTCGCTGTCGTCCACATACTGATAGGTCATGCTCGCATTTACTTCAACCAGCTCAACCTTTGCCGATTCAATGTCCGTGGCCGCAGGCGTCGCTCCCGCCCCATCCTTTAAAGTCAATAGTCCCGCATCGCGAAGCAGAATGAGCGCACGCCCATAGTTGGTAGCGTCGTTTGGCACAGCCACCTTCCCGCCCTCGGGGATATCCTCCGGCTTTGCATATTTCGATGAAAACAGATTCATTGCTATGGTAAAGGTGTCTGTCAGAATCGCGATATCATAGCCGTTGGTGCTTTTGTCATTTTCAAAATAAGCGTGGTGCTGAAAGGCGTTGAGCTGTATATCGCCGCTGTCCAGAGCGTTGTTCGGCAGAGAAAAGTCGGAAAACTGGACCAGCTCCAGCGTGACCCCATCCTCCGCCAGCGCCCGGATCGCAGGGGCCCATAGCTCCTCGTAGACCGCGCCGGTGACTCCCAGCTTTATCACTTCATTTTTGGGCTCCGAGCCCTGTTCCTCTTTGCCCCCGCAGCCAAACAGGGAAAGAGACAACAGACCTAAGGTGAGTAAAATTGCAGTAAATTTTTTCGTGTTTTTCATGGTATAATTCCTTTCATAGATATGTATGTATTTGCTGTTAATGTGTCGCCTTTTTCGCGATAAATCCTCCGATAACCTGGATTGCCGTTACGATGATGACAATGGCCAGCACCGACACCCATATGACATCGGTGTGTCCGTAATTATATCCCCAGGTGATCGCGTAGTCGCCGAGCCCGCCCGCACCGACATAACCCGCCATAGCGGTCAACCCTATGAGATTGATCAGCGTGATCGTCGCACCCCGGGAAAGAGCGGCAATGCTCTCGCGAAGATATACGTGGAAGATGATATTGAGCGGGCTTTTTCCCATGGATTCCGCCGCCTCTATCAGCCCCGGATTGACGCCCGCAAGCGCTGTCTCCACCTGTCTGGCAAAGAAGAAGACAGATGCCGCCACCAGCGGAACGATCACGCCGCGGACTCCGATCTTCGTGCCCATTATGACCTTGGTCACAGGCAGAAGAATGGCGATAAATATGACAAACGGAATCGAGCGGAAAAGATTGACGAGCTTATCCAGTATCTGATGCACAACTCTTTGCTGCAGGATGCCACCGTCTCCTGTGACCGTGAGCACCACGCCGAAAAACAGACCCAGAAGAAACATGATAATCCCCGCCCACGCTGTCATCTGCAGCGTTGCGATAACGCTGTCCCAAAAACGCCCGGTATCCGCCATGACATGCGGCATCACACGGTTAAGAAGCCTGTCCATCCCTAATCACCTCCACCTCTACATTTTTATCCAGCAGATATTCGACTGCCTGCGCAATCCTTGTGCGTTCCCCGCTGAAGATTCCCACAGTCCCTCCAATCGGGGCCCCCTGTATGAAATCAATATCCGCAAAGATTACATTCACCACAATTCCAAACTTCTGCGAAATGGTTGAAATCAGCGGTTCGGACACGCTTCGCTCTTTATAGGAAAGCTTCGCGATCATCTCTCCCGGCTGCAGGGCTGTCGCCGGGGACTCAGCGGCAATCAGCTCATGGATCTTTTTCAGATGAGAGGTTGTACTGATAAACTCCTTTGTCAACGGCTCCCTCGGAGCCGCGAACACCGAAAAGGTGGTTCCCTCCTCGATCACCCTGCCGTGATCCATGACCGCCACGCGGTCGCAGATCTCCTTCACCACTGCCATCTCATGCGTTATGACTACAATGCTTATGCCAAGGGCACGGTTCAGCCTCTTCAGCAGATTTAAAATCTGCTTCGTTGTCTGCGGGTCCAGCGCCGATGTGGATTCATCGCAGAGCAGAATACCCGGATCGTTCGCAAGTGCTCGCGCAATTGCCACGCGCTGCTTCTGACCTCCGGAGAGCTGACCCGGGTAAGCAAGCTCCCGGTCGGACATCTCCACCGTCTCCAGAAGCCCGCGAACCTTTTCCCTTATCTCATCCTTTCGTTTCCCGCTTCCCTGCAACGCATAGGCGACATTGTCAAAAACCGTGCGCGACGGCATTAAATGAAAATGCTGAAAAATCATGCCGATTTTTTTCCTTGCCTCCCGCAGCTCCTTCGCCGATATTCCGGTAAGGTCCCGCCCGTCAATGCAGACCGACCCTGCTGTTGGCCGCTCGAGCAAATTGATACATCGCACCAGCGTAGATTTGCCCGCGCCGGAAAACCCGATAATTCCAAAAATTTCGCCGTCACGGATGGTAAGGCTGACATCCCTCACCGCATGAACAGTATTCTTTGCGCTCTGAAAGGATTTGCTTAGCTGCTTTATCTCAATCAAGCGATCAC
>CAZNQZ010000219.1:0-2406 GCA_964575245.1 uncultured Lachnobacterium sp.
CCGCGAAACCCGAAAGGAGACGGTGCGGCGCGGTCAGGAGCTGATGCGCAGGCTTGGTATCATCGACATTGCCGGAAATGATATTCATGAGGTCTCGGGGGGACAGCTCCAGCGTGCCTGCATTTGCCGCAGCATGATCAACAATCCAAAGATGATTTTTGCCGATGAGCCCACAGGAGCGCTGAACCGTGCCGCCTCCGACGAGGTCATGGAGGAGCTTGCAAAGCTGAACCGCGACGGCACAACGATTATGCTGGTCACACACGACGTCAAGGTCGCGGCGAAATGCACGAGGGTTCTCTACATAGTTGACGGAAACATAAAAGGAGAGTATAATCCAGGCAGATACCAAGACGAGGCGCAGATGAGAGAGCGGGACCGCGCGCTGAATAACTGGTTGCTTGATATGGGCTGGTAGTATGGATATTTTGATTGTGGAAGATAACAGAGAGCTTGCCGGTCTGCTGTGTGATTTTCTGCGGGCGGAAAATTACACGGTGTCGGTGGCGGAAACTGGCGAAAAAGCCTTGTCGCTGTATCACAGGTATGGCGCAAGGCTTATTTTGCTGGATATTATGCTCCCCGGCATCGACGGCTTTGCGGTGTGCAGAGAGATACGTGAGGAGAGCAACATTCCGATTATCATTGTGAGCGCAAAGAGCGGCAAAGAGGATGAGCTGAATGGCATTGAGCTCGGCGCGGACGATTATATTGAGAAGCCTTATGACATTGATATTCTGCTGGCAAAAATCAGCGGAATATTTAAGAGGAGATATGCGCTGGACGAAATTGCCGACGGCGATCTTCGCATCAACAAAGCCGGACGGGCCGTCTACAAAGACGGAGTGCGGCTGGAGATGACCGCAAAGGAATTTGACCTGCTTGTGCTTATGGTCGAGAACAGGGGAAGGGCGTTGAGCAAGGAATATCTGTTTCACAATATCTGGGGCAGCGACAGCTTTTCGGAGCCTCAGACGCTGACGGTGCACATAAAATGGCTGCGTCAGAAAATCGAGGATGATCCGAAGCATCCGAAACGGATCGTCACCGTATGGGGAGTGGGCTATCAGTATGAAGGCGTTTAACAGGATCTTCGCGGCGGTTCTGGCAGCGATTGCCGCGCTGTTTGCCGTTGCAAATTTCATATGTGCCGGGCGGACCGAAAGCGGAAGGCCCTGGCGCGTGGAGATCAGTCGTCTTGTCCGTGAGATGGAAGAACATGGTTTTGCGGCGGACAGCCTTGCAGGCTGTGAATACGTGACGGGGATTGAAGCCTATGGCGAGAGCTTTTTTGACGCCGAGAGTGATTATGTGATCCGCGAGATCAACGGGGAGCTGTACCGGTTTGATTACCGGGCGGAGGGCGGCGACAGGGGGGGAGGGCGATTGACCTTAAATTTGGTCTTGGCCGCAATGGCTGCTCTGGTCATTGCCGTCATGCTGTATGTGAAATTAAAAATCCTGCGGCCCTTTGAGCAGCTCTCCAATATCCCCTACGAGCTTTCCAGGGGCAACCTTACCGCGCCTGTAAAGGAGGAAAAAAGCCGCTTTTTCGGGAGATTTGTCTGGGGAGTGGATATGCTTCGCGAACACATGGAGCAGCAGAAAAAGCGTGAGCTCGATTTGCAGAGGGAGAAAAAGCTGCTTCTGCTCTCCCTCTCCCATGACATCAAAACCCCCTTGTCGGCGATCAAGCTGTACGCGAAGGCGCTGTCGAAGGGCATATACAAGAGCAGTGAAAAACAGCTTACAGTCGCAGAGAATATCTGCGCGAAGGTGGATGAGATCGAGGGCTATGTCTTTCAGATTGCAGCCGCGTCGAGAGAGGAATTTTTAAGCTTTGATGTGCGCATGGAGGAGTTTTTCCTCTCAGGGCTTGTGACTGTCATAAGGGAGTACTACACGGAGAAGCTGTCGCTGATCCGGACGGATTTTTCGGTGTCGGCCTGCTCAGACTGCCTGCTCTGCGGCGACCTCGACAGAGCCGTCGAGGTCCTGCAGAATGTCGTGGAGAACGCGATAAAATACGGCGACGGAAGGAGCCTTGCAATTGATTTTTCCGATGACGACGACTGCGTGCTCATAACGGTCAGCAACAGCGGATGCACCCTCGCGGCTGCTGATCTGCCCTACCTGTTCGACAGCTTCTGGCGGGGGACAAACGCCGAAAAAGAAGCCGGGAACGGTCTGGGGCTTTACATCTGCAGACAGCTCATGCGCAAAATGAACGGCGAAATTTTTGCTGAGACAGACGGGGATTACGTCAGGGTGACTGCGGTTTTTGCCAAGGCGTAAGGATGATATATTCTGAATAAACCGTTACAATACAGTGACAGTTCCTTACCACGCAATGTTTTGCCCTGTATGGGGCCTCACCGCGCAATAGGTGATATCCAGAATAAATAT
>CAZNQZ010000219.1:2416-4076 GCA_964575245.1 uncultured Lachnobacterium sp.
ATGCCGCAGAGGGCCAGCCGCCATCCGGGGTTCATCCAGTTGTACACTTTCTTGTAATAGGGCAGCAGATAGCAATTGAGCAGCATGCCGCCCAGACCGAAGCACAGGATGCTTAGCAGGCAGATCCGACCGTTCAGATTTAGGAAGTACCCGCTGTAATCCCACCAGCGCATCCCCCATTTCCATTCCAGAAAAACGCTGGCGCCATACTCCAGCACGGAGCAGATCGCCGCCGACAACAGAAAGGTTACAAAGGGCTTATGATTTACTTTTTTCAGCAAAAACCATAACAGCAGCCCGCCCACTCCGTAGATCGGCAGATAGGGGCCATAGTACACGCCGCGGTTGACCAGGCTCTGCCGCGTCACCACATAGATTCCCGCCTCCCACAGCCAGCCGGCAAAGGCCAGCAGGAAGAAAAGCAGGACATAAAAGTCAAATTTTATCGCTTTTTGCGCATTATTTCTTGCATTCATGGCATTAGGATGTCCAGTTTTTTTAAGAAAATGCCTGATATTGAGCATAAAAAACATTGCAGAAATCTCTTGAGTAGTTCGTGGTGTTTTGATAAAATATTAAGGTAACAGATATGTTCAGTCTCATGTTGCGGATCGGAAAACAAAAGGGAAGGCGGTAAGGGCACAGTGGAAGAGCAGATGGACTTTTTTAAACAGAACGACAGGCAGGTGTGCGAGAGACTGTCAAAGATACTGATATGGATTACGCTGGTGTTTCCGGCATTATTTATTCTTTCTGCCATTGGTATCTTTCGGATTCAATACAGGGATTTAATCATTCTTTCTATTCCGGGGTGCATATGTACCATAGGGCCGACCATACTGCAGAAAATGGGAATATCCGTCGAAAAGATGAAATATATCAGCGTGCTGGCTGTCGGCTTTGTTGTCATGCTTTTAGGGGGCAATTATAATATCGGCATTTACATGACTCACGGTCTGGCAATGCTTCTCAGTTGTATGTTTTTTGATAAAAAGTTTACGCTGCGGATTGCCATCATAAGCTATTTCTTTTTAGTGATATCATTGTATATGCGCTCATTTAATGCAAATCTGTCCAGTTACTCGGGTCATATGGAATGGTTTTTTTCCTATACAATGGGTTTTACAATCGAGCAGGTGGTCATGGGCTCGGTATTTGTCAGCCTTGCCAAATCGTGCCGCTCAATCCTTGAAAAATTACATAGTGCAAACCGGGTTAAGGAAGTTGTGGGAACCTGTGAAAAGGTATCCTCCGAACTGGTGGATATGACAGAGAAGCTTGCAGAGAATATGGATGAATCTCGGAGGGTCAATCAGTCTATCGTGAGTTCGGCACAGGATACCGCCAAGGATTGCAGCAGGAGTCTGGAGCATGTGAGCGGGATGCAGGAATCTGTGGGAGAAATGATAAGGTCGATCAGTGAGATTGATGAGCGGACCTGGGAGATGCTTGAGATTTCAGACAGTATCTGGCAGCGTATGCAAAGCTATGAGGCGGTCATGAACGATGCGGTGGAGAGTATGCAGGGCATTGAGAAGACGGCCAATTTCACGGGAGAATCGGTCCGGCATCTGGAGGAGGTCGTCGCGGAGATAGCGACCTTTACGAATGAAATTTCTGCGATTACATCCCAGACAAACATGCTGGCGCTGAATGCTTC
>CAZNQZ010000220.1:0-4064 GCA_964575245.1 uncultured Lachnobacterium sp.
AATTGTGTAAGAAACACAAAAAGCATAGGATGTATAAGGATTTTACCATGAGCAACATATTCCCCCGTATCTCCTGACTGGGTGACCGCTCCATTGTACCACAACAGCTTTTCAAATGGAAATGGCTTTATAAAATATTCAAATAACCACCTACTATATGAAAATAAACAGCATAAAACAGTTGACAACAGTTATCGACTGTTGTATACTGTTTATACAGATGAGGGAGGTGATGCTACCGATGAATCTGATTATTCATCACACCGCAATGCAGCCCATCTATGACCAGATCGTGAGCCAGATCAAGGAAAAGATCATGCATGGGGAGCTGTTGGAGGAGACGATGCTCCCGTCGGTCAGAACTCTGGCAAAGGAGATCCGGGTCAGTGCGCTGACGGTGAAGAAGGCGTATGACCAGCTCGAGGAGGAAGGCTTTGTCGTCACGGTGCACGGAAAGGGAAGCTTTGTGGCGTGTGCCAGTCAGTCGCAGATGCTTGAGGAGAAGAAAAAGGAGGTGGAGGCAGAGCTGGAGCAGGCGATACGAAAGGGGAGGAGCTGCGGCTTGACGGATCACGATCTGCGGGTGCTCTTTGAAATTGTTTTGGAGGAGAGCTGACAGGAAGGCTGCATATTTATAGGAAAGGAAGTGTTTGGCAATGGTGAAGCTGAATCATGTAATCAAACAGTATGGCAATTTCCGTCTGGACTGCACATTGGAGGTGCCTGCGGGACAGGTGACGGGACTGATCGGAAGGAACGGGGCCGGTAAAAGCACCGCATTTAAGGCGGTACTGGGCCTGATACACACGGACGGGGGAACCGTAGAAGTGTTTGGAAAAAGGATTGAAGAGCTCACGCATGAGGACCGGGAGCGGATCGGAGTTGTGCTCTCGGATTCCGGTTTTGGCGGATATCTCTGCATTAGGGACTATGTGCCGATGCTCTCAGCGATGTATGGAGCCTTTTCCAGGGATAAATTTCTGGCAGAATGCGAGCGGCTGGAGCTTCCGCTGGGGAAGAAGATCAAGGAGTTTTCGACCGGCATGAAGCGCAAGCTGCAGATTATTGCGGCGCTGTCGCACGAGGCAAGGCTTTTGATACTGGATGAGCCGACCTCGGGTCTTGACGTGGTGGCGAGGGATGAGCTGTTAGACCTTCTGCGCGGATACGCGGAAAACGGGGAGTGCAGCATTGTGATCAGCTCGCACATTTCCAGTGATCTGGAGGGGCTCTGCGACGACATCTATATGATAGAAAATGGAAAAATTGTCCTGCATGAGGATACGGATGTGCTGCTCGGCGAGTATGGACAGCTGAAGGTGACGGAGGAGCAGTTTGCAAAATTAGAGAAAACCTTTTTGATCCAGACGAAGAGGGAAAGCTTCGGATACAGCTGTCTGACAAACAACAAGAAATTTTATCAGGACAATTATCCGTCGGTGGTGATCGAAAAGGGAAGCATTGATGAAGTGATTACCATGCTCACGGCAAAGTAAGAAGGAGGGACAGGGATGAGCAAATCAGTCAGGGGTTTATTGGTCAAGGATATGAAATTATTGATGTCGCAGTATAAGATGTTTTTTGCGGTTCTTATTTTCTGGGGGATTTTTGTGGCAGGGAGCTGGAATTTTTCGTTTTTTGTAGTATATTCCGGAATGATGAGCGCATTTGTGATTCTGGGCACTTTAAGCTATGATGAGCTGGAGAACGGCATGGCCTTTTTGTTCACGCTGCCCGTAACCAGAAGGGATTATGTCCGCGAAAAATTTTTGTTTGGATTTGTGCTGATTTTTCTCGCGGTGGCTGCCGCTACCCTGATCTCGGCGCTGTCGCTGGCTGTTATGGGAAAGGAAGTCCATCCGACGGAATTTTTCCTTACCATAGCTGCCGTGTTTCCTGTGGCATATCTGATGCTGGCGCTGGAAATCCCGCTCCAGTTGAAATTCGGACAGGGCAAAGGACGGGTGATGACGCTGGTATTCGTCGGATTTATGGCAGCGGCAGGAGGAATATTTGCCAAGCTGCAGGAAATGGGAGTTTTTGATCTAAAGAAAGAGGCCGGGCGGATTGCGGGGCTGGGAACGGGCGTCCTTGTGGCTGTGGCTCTCGCGGCGCTTGTGCTGGCTTTACTTCTGTCCTACCGGATATCCTGTGGGGTTCTGGAGAAGAAGGAATATTAATTTTCTGATATCCTGTTACTATTTTGTACAGTATATTGCACAGAATGTTGACAATATTATGGGGGGTGGATTATACTGTATTCAAGGGAGTGGGATAATATGATAGCGACGAACATTTCCAATGTTAGAAATAATTTTAAGGAAGTATGATAATTTAATGAAAATTTTCATATAAGAGAAAGCAAAGCAAATTATGAGTGGTTAAAAGAATCTATCCGTCAGGCGGAAGAGTAGATATCATTATTGATGTCTGTCTGCTTTTGGAATTGGATATGAAGGAAAAACGGAGAAAACGGGGCGGTGGCATGGGATGATTTATATAGCGGTCTGCGAGGACGAAGCGCCTCAGGCGGATTACCTGAAAGCGCTTTTGGACAGATGGCAGGAGCTGTCCGGGAGCCGTGCGCTGGTCGATGTCTTCTGCAGCGCCGAGCAGTTTTTGTTTGAGGCGGACGGGCGTCAGCCCTATGACCTGCTGCTTCTGGATATCCAGATGGGGGAAATGAACGGCATGGAGCTGGCGAGAAAGGTGCGTCTGGAGGATAAACGCGTAAAGATTGTTTTTCTCACCGGAATTGCGGATTATGCCATCGAGGGATACGAGGTGGGCGCTGTACAGTATCTGCTCAAGCCGGTGAAGGAGCCGGAGTTTTTTGCCCTGTTAGACAGGATTACAGAGGAGGTCACGCAAAAGGAGACAGAGTATTTTATTTTTGAGGCAAACGGCAGAGTACACCGCGTCCCCCTCGGAGAGATCCTCTATGCGGAGGCGGACGGCCATTATGTTGTGTTAAAGACGGCGAAAAATATGTGGAGATGGAAGGAAAATTTTTCTGAGGCCGCCGCGGAGCTTTTAGAAAAAGACTTTTTTCTGCTGCGGCGGGGGCTGTGCGTCAACATTTCCCGGATAACGCGGATCGGAAGGACGGAGTGCGAACTGGAAAACGGCGAGCTCCTTCCGGTGGGCAAGGGAAAATACCAGGCGTTAAACGAGGCATTTATTGCCTATTACAAAGGGAGAGCGGAATGAGCGTTGAAATGTGCGCGCTGATCTGCCTGGCAGCGGTTGTTCTGACGGCGGCGGTTACGGCGGCGGTTACGGTACATGTCATGTCCCGCCTGCAGGAGAAACGCATCGGAGAATATCAGGACAAGGTGCTGAAAACGCAGCGGGATGAGGTTCAGAATATCTACAATACCATGCGCGGGTGGCGGCATGACTATCACAACCACATGCAGATGATTAAGGCTTATCTTTCCATGCAGAAGGTCGAGGAAACGCTTTTGTATCTGGAGCATCTGGAGGAGGATCTGGACAGCATTGACATGGCAGTGCGCACCGGAAATGTCAGTATGGACGCGATCGTGAGCAGCAAGCTCTCCATTGCAGCAAAAAGAAATATTCAGGTGGAATGCACCGCGAAGGTACCGGAGCAGTTACAGATTTCTGATGTGGATCTCTGTACGATCGCCGGAAATCTTTTGGACAATGCCATTGAGTCCTGCGAAAAGGTGGAGCAGGAGAAGCGTTTTTTGAGAATTTATATCGGTATTTTCCGCAAACAGCTCTACCTCTGCGTCACCAACGCCACCTCCGAAACGCGCAGAAAGCGGTTGTCGGAGCTGGTCAGTGAGAAACGCGGCAGTCACGGCTTTGGTCTGCGCAGAATCGATCTGGTAGCGGAGAAATATCAGGGCTATGTCAACCGGAAAAATGAGCCGGGAGTATTTGTGACAGAGGTGATGCTGCCGCTGTAGGCTTCTAAGGAAACGCTGATTAAATCATCGTTTCCCTAAAGAGAAAATTGGATTTTCGTGCACGAATTTTAAAAATTCGTGCTCTTTTTTTATTTTTATCACTTATTATGATAGACTAACGGTGTG
>CAZNQZ010000221.1:0-4048 GCA_964575245.1 uncultured Lachnobacterium sp.
ATCCACAATACGAGAAATACCATAGATGAAGAAAAAGTCACAACAGAGTCACGCGGATTGCCAATCCCAATTGATTTCTTTTGCTGATAACCGTCCCAAAGCCTTAGTACAGATGGCCACAGGCGCAGGCAAAACCTATACAGCCATTACCGCAGCCTATCGTCTGCTCAAATACGGGAAGATGAACCGCATTCTCTTTCTGGTGGATACTAAGAGTGTCGGAGAACAGGCGGAGCGGGAATTTATGGCCTACACACCCAATGATGACCCCCACAGTTTCTCGCAACTATATGGAGTGCGCCGCCTGAAATCTTCTTTCATACCGGATGATGTGCAAATCTGCATCAGCACTATTCAGCGGATGTATTCCATTCTGAAAGGTGAGGAATTAGACGAGGGCGCAGAAGAAACCTCTTTCAACGAATATGTTACAGCCGAGAGCAAAGTGCCCAAAGAGGTGGTGTATAACGAAAAATATCCCCCGGAGTTTTTTGACTGTATTATTGTAGATGAGTACGGCATAATAGGACAAGTCAGAAGAAGACCGATTTTACAGGCTTCCTGACCAAGTCCTATTTTTTTGACCTACTGGAAACGGGGTTGAGATGTAAGGACGGCGCCGAATTTACAATCGAATACCTACACTAAGAAGGCGGAGAGATTTCCAGGTCTCGTGCAGCGATGCTATGCCTTCGTGAGAGTGGGGTGATGCTTATCAGAGCAAATAGGGCTTTGATCCGCGGGAGTAGTATGCTCCCAGACGGATCTGGCCCTTATTTTTTACCTATCAGAGCCGGATGCGGACAGGCATCCATGTTACAGACAATCGAAGGAGGAAATCAGATGAAGAGATTCAAAGAGCGTAGGAATATGAAGGTCTACGGAATGAGCGGATACAATTACAAGTCAACACCGACCATCATGCTGAAAGGCCAGTGGCTGAAGGAACTGGGGTTTGAGATCGGCGGGTATGTCACGGTGAGCTGCGAGAACGGCAGGCTGGTCATTACGCCGGATGCGGAGATGGCGGCGATGAAGGAAGCAGAGGCGGCTTTCATGGAAAGAGAGACGAAGCTTCTGCAGAAGAGGTTTGAAGCTGAAAAAGAGAAGCTGCACGCTCAGTTCATGGCTGAGAGGAAAGCGGATTATGGCGTTTGCGCGGAACAGGGGGGGGTGTGATGATATGGGAAAGATAATCATGATCGGAGCGATGAAGGGCGGTGTTGGCAAATCCGTTACAGCATTCAATCTGGCGTATTCCCTGTAGAAGAAGGGCAAGAGGGTTCTGGCTGTGAATTTTGATCCGCAGTCCAACCTGACCACCTGCTTCGGGGCGGAAGATGTGGATGTGGCGATCGGGGATCTGATACTGAACGTGATCGAGGATGAAGAGCTTCCGGAGCGTGGGGAATATATCTGGGAGAGGAACGGCGTGGACTTCATACCGGCAACCATAGGGCTTTCCGCAGTGGAAGCGAAGCTGAGAATGGAAATGGGTACGGAGAGGATGCTGGCGGCCATCCTGGAGCCGCTGAGGGATGATTATGACTATATCCTTGTCAATACTTCTCCGTCCCTGGGAGCGCTGACCATAAACGCTATGGCGGCGGCAGATGAAGTGATCGTGACGGTAAATCCGCAGCTTCTGGCGATGAAGGGATTACAAGACTTCCTGAAGACGGTGAAGAAGATCAAGAGCCGTATCAATGGGCGGCTGGATGTGGCGGGTATCCTGCTCACGATATGCGATGCCAGGACGATACTGTGCAAGACCATTACGGAACAGGTGGCGGAGACATTCCAAGGTCAGATCAGGATCTTCAAGAGCAAGATCCCGAATACCGTGAAGATAGGCGAGAGTGTTTACTACAGTGAGCCGCTGATCGAGTACGCACCGGGATGTAATGCGTGCAAGGCTTATGAGCGGCTGGCGGGGGAGGTAATCGCATGAAGGCTAACGGACCTAAGAGGAAGATTTTTGATGCCGTGGATATGATGACGGCGGACGCGCCGCAGGCGGAGACCGGAAACGGTCTCCAAAGCCTGACGATGAATAAGATCAAGCCGTTTCACGACCATCCCTTTCACCTGTATGAGGGTGAGCGCCTAGATGACATGGTGGAGAGTATTCGGGAGCATGGTGTTCTGAATCCTGTGATCGTGCGGAAGAAAGGCAGGGGCTATGAAATGCTATCCGGGCATAACCGCCAGAACGCGGCAGGGATCGCGGGGCTTACGGAGATACCGGCGATTGTGAAGGAAGGACTGACCGATGAAGAGGCTTATGTCTATGTGATTGAGACGAACATGATCCAGAGGGCATTTTCGGAGCTGCTTCCGTCTGAGAAGGCGGCTGTGCTGGCGGCAAGGTACGAGAAGGTCATCAGCCAGGGCAAGAGGAATGATATCCTGCGGGAGATCGAAGAGATCGGAACTTGTGGACATGATGTCCACAAGTCAAAGAGCCGGGACGGTATCGGTGAGGAATACGGGATGACCGGCAGGAACATCGCCCGGTATATGAGGGTGGACAAGCTGATCCGTCCGTTCAAGGACAGGCTGGATGCCGGTGAGATATCATTGACGGCGGCGGTGGAGCTTTCCTATCTGTCAGAAGAGGAACAGGGCATCGCTGCGGCAGAGGACGGCCAGATCAATGAAAGCACGGCAAAGGCGATCCGGGCGGCAGCAGGGGAACTGACCGCGGCGAAGCTGGAAGAGATCCTGCATTCGGCGAAGAAACCTCTCCCGGCGAGGCCTGTGAGCATTAAGGTTCCGGCAGAAGCGGAAGAAAAGTATTTCTCAGGGATGAAGGCAAAGGAACGGACGGATCTGGTCATGAAGGCTCTGGACGCATGGTTTGCCGGGAAGGAGGCTGCCTATGTTCAGCAGTGAAGACCTGAAATGCCTGGATTCGAAGTATTTCTCCATCATTACCACGGATGCCTATGATGTGACGATCATGAGCCGCAACACTGGCCATTACTGGTATCTGCATAATCCGGAATATCCGGAGCAGGGGACGGTGATCATATTCCACAAGCACAGGGCTTCTCATCCGTACCACCAGCACGGCAGGGCAAACACTCTGCGGCAAGCAGTACGGAGCATCCGGGGGCATGACCGGTGGCAGATGAATGGACGGAAAAGGCTATAAAAAGGGACGTATCCCCTGGGCTGTGAATGCTCGGGGGATTTTAATTATAATTACTTTTCCAATGAAGAAGGTATTGAAAAATAGGTTGTAATTCATATTGTAATTACAATCTAATTGTGTTATACTGATACTCGTGAAATTGGGTTGATTATTGACAGGAGGACTGGCGATGCAACAGAAAAAAGGCATGGTCCCGATGGAACACTTTAATATCGGTGAATTTAACAGAGGGCAGTCATCTAAATTGATACGTGGACTGGCTGAGGAAGATAAGACGGCTTTTATTCTGAAAAACGGAAAGCCGCTGGCAGTGGTTATGTCGTATGAGCGATATGAGCGGCTGCTGGCAAAGGGGATTGATATCAATGATTGCTGATTTCCTATAGAACGGCGACCAATCATATAACGGGAGGATCATTAAACATGAACAAACATCAGTTAGCATCTACAATATGGGAATCTGCTAATCAGATGAGATCAAAGATAGAGGCCAATGAATACAAAGATTTCATTCTGGGCTTTATTTTCTACAAGTATCTTTCGGAACGCGAAATGGAACTGTTCCATAAAGAAAAGCTCAGTGATGCTGAAATCGAGAAGGTAAATGAGAAAGATGTCAAATACGCGAAGCATGTGCGTGAGACACTGGGATATTTTATTGCCTATGACAATCTGTTCTCTACATGGTTGGCGAAGGGGAATGATTTTGATGTGAAGGATGTCAGGGACGCCCTGTCCGACTTCGATCAGAATATCGATGAGGTTTACAAGAAGGTGTTTGAGAAAATCTTCAATACCCTTCAAACCGGACTTTCCAAGCTAGGAGAGACTTCTGGATCACAGACTAAAGCAGTGAAGAAGCTTCTGAAACTGATCAAGAAAATCCCGATG
>CAZNQZ010000222.1:0-4043 GCA_964575245.1 uncultured Lachnobacterium sp.
ATTCCATAAGCATTTTCATCGTTACTTTTCACGTACCATATGGCTGGGAATTACCTTGATACATGTACCCCTATCAAGGTAATTCCCCCAAATAACCGAAATCAACGCAGAGCTGGCAGCTCAGAGTTTGAGATCGAAAAGAGAAAAGATTGGAAAGATCTTCATATGGAAAAGAGAATGGCGCGTTAGTTTGATGAATTAATGTTTTATCCAACCTCCGGTTGGAGGGTTTCCCTCATCCCCCTTTTTGACAGTGCTCCAAATCCCTGCCCATGCACAGAGATTCCGGCATATTTACATATGGGCCATAATTGGGAACGACCTGAAATCCTAATTTGCGGTAAACTGCACAGGATTCCGCCAGCAACTCCCCGGTTTCCAGAATCATTCTATTGTACCCCAATTCCACCGCCCATTCCATAAGCAGGGAGACAAGCCTGCTTCCTATGCCCCGCCCCTGATACGCGGGATGTACAAAAACTCTCTTTAATTCCACAGTTTCATCGTCATACCTTCTGAGCGCGCCGCCGCCAATGGCTTTATGATCCTCATAAACAACATAGGCATGCTGTATTTCGTCGAGCTGATTAAACTGCCTGTATTTCTCTCTTTTGATCTTTTTCCCGACACGCCTGTCCAAATCCATATCGAGAAGTCTGCAGTTTTCAATAAAATCCCTGTCCCCGCCATCTGTTCTGACAAAATCCATTTCCCGCCTCCTCAAAGCTTACTCCTTTTCGCCCCTCCATCTCTGAGAGAGGGATCGCAGGGGATGCCATTTATTATTTCAGTTGCCATCGGGCCTGACACATCCCCCTCCAACCGCTCCAATGTCAGCCAGTCATTAATAAACAGAATGTCTATGTGTTAAATAAGTCAAACTATAGACTTGCCCACCCTCTTTGTCAAGAGGGACGGCAAAGTTTTTTGAAAAAAGACTTGACAGGAAAATGTATTGATGCTATCATAAAACACACAATGCCTATAAGGATAGTAGGCAAGAAAAGAGAGGAGTAATTATGAAAACATTTGACAGAATCACTGATCTCATCGGCGGCACACCACTTTTCAAGCTCACCAATTATATTGCCGACAAGGGCCTGGGCGCGACAATTTACGGCAAGCTGGAATACTTCAATCCTGCCGGCAGCGTCAAAGATCGAATCGCAAAGGCTATGATTGATGAAGCGGAGACAAAGGGAGTTTTAAAACCCGATTCCGTGATTATTGAACCAACCAGCGGAAATACCGGAATCGGACTCGCGGCTGTAGCGGCTTCAAGAGGATACAAAATTATCCTCACCATGCCGGAAACCATGAGCATTGAGAGACGCAATCTTCTCAAGGCCTATGGGGCGGAGATTGTGCTGACGGAAGGCGCAAAGGGTATGAAGGGCGCGATCGCAAAAGCGCAGGAGCTTGCAGCTGAAACGCCGAACAGCTTTATCCCCAGCCAGTTTACCAATATGGCAAATCCAGCGGCACACCGCAGCACCACAGGACCCGAAATCTGGGAGGATACCGACGGCAAGGTGGATATTTTTGTCGCGGGTGTCGGCACCGGCGGCACACTGTCCGGAGTGGGTGGGTATTTAAAAGAAAAAAACCCGAATGTTAAGGTAGTTGCGGTTGAGCCTGCCGGATCTCCGGTACTCTCCAAGGGCACCCCCGGGCCGCACAAAATTCAGGGGATTGGCGCGGGCTTTGTGCCTGACACACTAAACACGGAAATCTACGATGAGATCATTACCGTGGAGAATGAGGACGCCTTTGAAACTGGCAGAACCCTTGCCAGACGCGAGGGACTGCTCGTGGGAATTTCCTCCGGAGCCGCAGTATTTGCCGCCACAGAGCTTGCAAGCCGCCCGGAAAACAAGGGCAAACTAATCGTAGCCCTTCTCCCCGATACCGGCGAGCGCTATCTCTCCACCCCTATGTTCACCGAATAAACAACGCAGAGAAATGTACTGTCTGTGCTGTAACATCAGCACAGACAGGGAGGACAGATATTTCAGCAAGCACCTGTACGAGTAACCTGCGATTTCCCGACTCTGCAGTTAAATCATATAGTCGTTCGTATATTGTTCTCTCTGCTGCTCCAATATATCCTGCAGGGTGATTCCGTCGAGATACTCATTGATCACCCGGTAAAGCCCCTGCCACACAAAAAACATTGCGCATTCCCCGCTGCGCTCGCACTCTGCCGTTTCCTCCTCCACGCAGGAAACGGGAGACAGGGAGCCCTCCGTCAGACGGAGGATCTCCCCCACGGTGCACTTGTCCGGGGTTTTGGAGAGCTGATAGCCTCCCTGCGAACCGCGGGTTGTCTTCAGGATGCCGGACTTATTAAAAATGGGGATAATCTGTTCCAGATATTTTTTCGATATATTCTGACGCTCCGCAATATCCTTTAAAGCGATATAACCGCAGTTTTGATGTTCTGCCAAATCCAGCAGCATCCGCAGCGCATAGCGGCCCTTGGTCGAAATTTTCATAGCAAAATACCTCACCCGATTGATAATACTATAATACCATATATTTAATAGGTTTTCAAGAGCCATCGGTATCTTGACAGAGGTTCGGCTATTTGATACAATAAAAGCTATTATACACATAGGTTATATCGACTATCAAAAGGACGGTGACTTACCATGACTTTACAACAGCTCCATTACATAATTACAATCTCTGAGACGGGGTCGCTGAACAAGGCGGCGGAAATCTTATATGTGGCACAGCCATCTCTCAGCGAAGCGGTCCGATGTCTGGAGAAGGAACTGGGGATTACCATTTTCCACCGCAGCGGCCGCGGCGTCTCACTGACCAACGACGGTGCAGAGTTCATGGCCTATGCCAGGCAGGTGTATCATCAGTATGAAACGCTTCTGGAGAAATACGGGGAATCCGAAAAACGGAAGAAAAAATTCGGGGTATCCACACAGCACTATTCCTTTGCCGTCAAGGCGTTTGTGGAAATGGTGAAGCAGTTTAACACGGCGGAGTATGAATTTGCGATCAGGGAGACCCGGACCATAGAGGTTATGGAGGATGTCGCAACGCTCAAAAGTGAAATCGGAATTCTCTATATGAACGATTTTAACCGAAACGCCATCCTAAAGCTCCTTCGCTCGAATGAGCTGGAATTTCACAGGCTGATTGACTGCCGCGCTTATGTCTATCTCTGGAAGGGGCATCCCCTTGCCCAGGCATCCTCCATCAGTATGGAGCAGCTCTGCGAATATCCATGTCTCTCGTTTGAGCAGGGCGGAAACGCATCCTTTTATTTTGCCGAGGAGATTTTAAGCACAAACGAATACCCCCGCACCATCAAAGCTACCGACCGGGCAACCATGCTGAATCTCATGGTGGGGCTGAACGGTTACACGCTCTGTTCCGGTATTATCTGCGAGGAATTAAACGGCTCCGATTATGCTGCCGTCCCCTTTGAGACAGACAGCGGCGTCTCAAGCGGGCTAATGGAAATCGGCTATATTGTCAAAAAAAAACAGATACTCAGCAATACGGGGAATCTGTATATCAGGGAAATCCAGCGGTATTTGCGCGATTTGATCTAACAGGAGGAGCATTATGCCAAAACTATCTAAACGAACAGAAACCTTTACCGACTCTGTCATACGGAGAATGACAAGAGTTTCCCTGCAATACGGCGCAGTCAACCTGTCACAGGGATTTCCGGATTTTGAGCCGCCCTGCGAAATACTGGACCGTCTTGCCGGGGTGGTAAAAGAGGACTTCCACCAGTATTCCATAACCTGGGGCGCACAGAATTTCAGAGAGGCGCTGGCCGAAAAGCAATCCCGCCTGATGGGAAAAAAGATTGATCCAAACCGTGAGATCGTCGTCACCTGCGGCAGCACCGAGGCCATGATGGCCGCAATGATGACGGTTGCCAATCCCGGAGACAAGGTGATCGTATTTTCACCCTTTTACGAAAACTACGGTGCGGATACGATCCTGTCGGGAGCCGAGCCGATCTATGTGCCGCTGTATCCGCCAAAGTTCAACTTTAACCCCGACGAGCT
>CAZNQZ010000223.1:0-4014 GCA_964575245.1 uncultured Lachnobacterium sp.
CCTCTGGCGCTCCCCTCATATATTTTTTCCAGAAAATTTCTCGTCTGTGCTGTCTGGTACTCGGTTTCCGAAACGAGCGTTGTGTACTCGTTGCGGCGTCCAATTTTTCTGGCGCTCAGATACCCCTTATTCATCAGACGTGACAACAGCACAATCAAAGTATTCTTTTGACACGGCCTGCCCTTTGCGGCCAGACCGTCCATAATATAGGGAAACAATGTCACCTTTTGCGGGTTTCCCCATACAATTTTCATGATTTCAAGCTCGGCGTCGGATATCTGCTGCAGCATTGCCTGGTCCTTTCTAATGTATGACATGGTGTTGCCTGTTCTGTCAAGCGTTTTATACAGAATTTCTTTTTATTCGTCCGCTTGTGTGATATACTCATTCTGTAACGAATGAAGTATTTTTGAAGGAGGGTTTTTATGGCAATAATGGAACGGCCGGCGGTCAGTGCGCTGGCGGATGGGGGAAAGTGCTGGGAGCACGAGTACGAGAAGTTTTTCCTGAAGGTGTATGTGCCGGCCAACGATGTGGACGGACAGACGAACAATTACAGCTTTCGCGCGCCGCTTTTGCTGGTGTTTGAGGAGAAGAGGCAGAGCATGGAGGAGGCGATCGCCTTTGCGAAATCCAGCGGGCTTGCGAAGATCGCGGCGACGGTCGATTCGAGCGTGCTCTTCGTCTACCCGGCCAATGAGGGCGGCTGGAAAAGTGCGACGGAGGAGCTGTACGCGTCGGTCATCGCCGAGGTGAAGATGGACCCGATGTACGCGGACGGGATTACGGAAATACATAATTTCTTTACGCGGGAGTTTAAGGGCTATTTTATCAGAGGTGCGATTTTTAGGGCGGACATCTACAGCTTTGGCGAGTCGGCGGATTATGTCGCAAATTATCTGCTGAAAACCCTGCAGGGCGAATATCTCTGGGGGCCGGGTGAGATTACGCCTGCCATGTGCTCCATGCAGGGGCTGAGCGTCATTCCGCAGCCCGAGCGTAAGGATATCGGGATTTTGAGCGTTGGCAACTCAAAAGAGGTTAACGACGCCTTTGTGGGCTGTGAGAATCTGCTCGTGAAGGAGGCGGCGGATTACCTGGGGGATTTTAATGCGTTTGTCCGGAAATTTAAGATGTGGTGCGGCAATCTGGAGATCGAGCCGGATTTCGAGGCGATGGATATGACGGAGGAGGCCGGCAGCGTGGTGGTGAAGACCTCGCCGGACAACCGCGGCAGGTTCAAGGATTCCACGGAGCACAAGGTCGGGTATTTCGCCTACTACAACAATGACATCTTTGAGAAGGGCGGTGCCCCGCTGGTTATGGGCTTCCACGGCGGCGGTGATTCCTCCATGTTTCTGACCTTTGTGTCCGGCTGGTACGAGGTGGCGCATAAGTACGGTTTTCTCTTTGTCTCGCTGGAGAATCATCAGGATGTGACACCCACGGAGGTGGTGGAGGTGATTGAGCACCTCAAAAAGCGCTACCGGATCGACGAGCACCGCATCTACGCAACCGGATTTTCCATGGGCAGCGGAAAGACATGGAGTATGTTTCAGGAGTATCCGGAGCTGTTCGCGGGCCTCGCTCCCGCCAGCGCGCTGTTCCCGGTGAAAAATAACCCCTTTGGGCCGCAGGTCGGCGACCGCTTTAACACGACCGTGCCGGTTCCGATTTTCTACTCGGGCGGGGAAAATTCCCATCTGCCGGAGCTGCCCTGCCAGGCGGATTCCGGGATTGAGCGGATTCAGTATGCGGCGGAGGTCAATCGGCTAAAGAAGAAATTCGACATCCGATACGATGAAAAAGAACAGTGGGAGGACCCCATATGGGGCATCCCCGGCGACCGGGTAGAGAAGCTGTATGACGAGTCGAGAGGCAGCTATCTGACCATCCACTATTATGACAGCGAGGACGGCGTCTGCCGGACGGCCTTCGCCAGCATCAGCGGGCAGGGGCACGAGTTCCGGCATCACACCTGCGAAAATGCGTGGAAATTTATTTCGCAGTTTACGCGGCCATAAACGGAAAGAGGAACAAGAAGAAATAAAAATGCCTATCCTGTCTGCACACAGGATAGGCGTTGTCCGTAAGGACAAAGTGTCTTGACTCGGAGCATCCACCTTTGGAGTGGGTGCTTTTTCTGTCCGTTTTTTGCGGCAGATATCCTTAAAAATCTGTAAGGTTTTGCATTCGTTCCCGTCTTATAGGGTGAAGGAACCTTCAAAACAAAACATACAGAGAGGAGGTATTGTGTTGGAAGATCATCAAATCGTAGAGCTCTATCGTCAGAGAAATGCAGACGCGATATCTGAAACTGCGAGTAAGTATGGCGCCTATTGCTTTGCGATAGCGGAGAATATCCTGCATAACGCCGAGGATGCGGAGGAGTGTGTCAACGATACATGGCTTCACGCGTGGAATGCGGCTCCGCCGCATCCGGGTGCACTGCGGATGTTTCTCGCGAAGATCACGCGCAATCTCTCCTTTGACCGTTTCCATGCGAGAAATGCAGAAAAGCGCGGCGGCGGTGAAATCACACTTGTATTGGATGAGCTGGCGGAGTGCCTTGCAGACAGGTCGAGTGTGGAGGCGCAGTACGAGGAAAAGGAGCTGGAACAGTGTATCCGCTGCTTTGTGCGCTCGCTCCCCAAGCGGGACGGCAACGTATTTTTACGCCGTTATTTTTTCACTGAGCCGGTGGCTGCGATCGCTGAGCGGTATGGCCTGACGGAGAATCATGTTATGGTCATTCTCAGCCGGGTGCGGAAGAAGCTCAGGCTTGTACTCATAAAGGAGGGATATCTATGAACAGTAAGGATTTGTACAAAGCCATCGGCGGAGCGGATGGCGACATTTTGGAGCGTAGCGAGGCTGCGAACGGGCGCGGAAGGAAAAATGTCTGGCGGAAATGGGGCGCGATGGCAGCCTGCCTGTGTCTTGTGGTTATCGGGACGGTTGCCTGGCGGTACACATCGCCGCAGGGAGAGGCGCCCGGAACCATTGGGTCAGAGAAAACACCCGGCCTCATTGGTTCAGAGAAAACGGAAACGCCGGGCAACGCGGCTGCTTCTGTTGATGGCGTAACCATTCCTCCGATGCAGGTTTCGCTGTCCGCGTCTACCGATATGTCGGTGGCTAATATGCTTGCCTTCTTTATCTATCAGGGCAGATGCTATGTCCAGTATGAATTTCTGGAGGATGAGGATATGGTCGGCGAGTACCTCGGGACATCCACCGGGCTGATCGACGAGTGGACTCCAAAGGAGGGATATGTGGAGCTGGCGGGGAGCGTGAGCACGGACTTCTATGCGGTCAAGGGGTATGATTCGTCCTTTATGTTATGCTCAAAGGATCTGTATGGGGTTTCTACCTATATCTGCAACAATGGGATTACCTTAAAGTATGGTTCGGAGCTCTTTGAGGATCGGCTTCATCTCTCCGGCGGCTTTGATTCGGTGCAGTATGAGAGCTATGATTCCTGGAATTTCAGCAGGGGCGAGCGCTATCAGATGGACAGCGTCGGCGATGTGGTGCTTGACTTTATCCGGGAAATGAATTCGGCGCAGTTTATGCTGAGTGATGCCGTTCCGCTGGAAGGGGATACCTACCTCGCGGAAACAGAAGTGTATCACATGTATTTTCAGATGAAAAATGGCACGACGGTTCATCTTCGCCTGTGCGAAAACGGATATGTCCGGTTTCAGGGATTGATGGACGTCGCCATACAGGTTCCGGAGGAGACCTACGATGCACTGCTGGAGGTGTTGGACAGCCATACGGACGCAAGCAGAGTCAATTAAGGTTTGGTTTGCGGTTTTGGCCGCTTTCGTCCAATCTGACCCCGTTACTACTCCCGGCCTGGAGGCCGCTCGTAGCAACACGTTAGCAAGTGAGAAAAGCAAAAAGCCGGAAAGCCATCTTGTGGCATCCGGCTTTTTTTGATAAAATATCCATACGGGGTACTGCCATAACGGGATAGGCGGTCAGTCCTTCTTCGCAGAGGGACTATCC
>CAZNQZ010000224.1:0-3993 GCA_964575245.1 uncultured Lachnobacterium sp.
GACGAGCTTGAGGCGGCGTTTAAGCAGCATCCAAAGGCGCTGATTCTCTGCAATCCGTCCAACCCCTGCGGCAAGGTGTTCACTTTGGATGAGCTCAGGCAGATCGCGGATCTCGCTGAAAAATACGATGCCTTTGTCATTACCGATGAAGTGTACGAGCATATTGTTTATGCGCCGAATAAGCATATCTATTTCTCGTCGCTCCCCGGTATGTGGGAGCGCACAATCTCCTGCTCGTCGCTGTCGAAGACCTACTCCATCACCGGCTGGCGGCTCGGTTACATCATCGCGCCGCCGCGCATCACGGATGCCGCGAGAAAGGTACATGACTTCCTGACGGTCGGCGCTGCGGCCCCCCTGCAGGAGGCCGCGGTGACAGGGCTTCGCTTTGGGGATGACTACTACAAGTGGCTGCAGGACAAATATACCCACAAGCGCGACCTGTTCCTGAAGGGCTTAGACGATCTCGGCATCGCCCACACGACGCCGCAGGGCGCGTATTATGTGCTGCTGGATATTTCGGAGTTCGGTTATCCATCCGACCTCGAATTCTGTGAGGCTATGGCAAGAGATGTGGGAGTCGGCGCCGTTCCCGGGTCAAGCTTCTTCCACGAACCGGTCAATCACCTGATCCGCCTGCACTTTGCGAAGAAGGATGAGACGCTGAAGGAGGCGCTAAACCGTCTGGAGGGCTTTCGCAGGAAAATGAAAAGACCTTGATTTCCCGATACGGGCTGCACTGTGCCAATGCAGCCCGTTAAGCTTTTGCAATTACCGGCAGCAAACCATTTTGAACATTCCGGGACCATCCCATTCACAAGGTCTTTCTTCAAAGCCAACCAACAGAGGTGTATAGCTCTAAAAACAACTCCGGTGTTAATGTATTTACCTGTACTTCCATTGACTGCCTCCACAAATCATGATATATCCTCAATTACTGCACGATATTGCCCCGATTCTGCCCCTGCAAATCATTCTTGCATAGGGATTCTCAGAATCTTCGGCCACCTGTATCTCTCCCCGCTGTATATAATATTCAATTCTTCGGGCATACCACCAGTCCCCAACGCCAAACTGCGTGCGGCCAAGAATATCACCTATGAGTCTGGCCTCCTTCACCGGCTCATCCTTCAACCATTTCCATATCAGGAAATCATAGAAATCCTCCGGTACACTTAAAAGCCTGCCATTGACCACGGCGCGGAGAAAACTGTTCTCCTCCGCCAGCTCGCCCCACAGCGTGGCATACATACGAATTTCCTCTCTTGAAAGCGGCTTTTCGTAAGACAGGAATCCCGCAAATTCTTCTGCAGAAACCTCATTCCAGCTGTGATAGGAAACAATACTTTTATCGCAGACGACATACTCCGGAAGCTTCACAGCCGAAAATTTATTTTCATACCCCCTTAACATCCCACACAGACTATAGAAACCGCATCTGGAATACGGAGCGTCGCTATACCAAATCCGCACCGGCTCTCCGCTGTCCAAAAAATTTTTTAAACGCACTAATTCCTCTGCATAACTATCCTCACAATTTATGAATTCTCTGATCAGTTCCTGGCGGTATCTGCTTTCCACTGGCTCCTTCAGCTCGCCCACGTCCATCATAAATGCAAGGCAAACAACCTCCTCCGGGGTTCCCTCTACCCAACCACAAAAAGGGCGCTGAGGCGGTCTTTTCTTCCCTGCTAAAAAGACTGCGACAGGCCCATTGACAGCCCCGCCCACGATTTTATTCTTTGCCACCTTCATAGAGGCAGCCTCGCTATCCGCAAACAGCACCTCAATCATATATCCTCCTGTTATCTCCACGCTGCTAGTGTATTGTCTCATTGATATTAGGTAAAACTACGCAGGATATTTGTCCATTTGCAAGGCGGATTTTCGACGGCGTAGCGGTGGCTACGGCTAGAAAATCCAACGCAGTAAATGAGCAAATAGACAAGTAGGTGTGCCTAATTATCAACGAGACAATACACTAGTCTACCTCTGTGAAAAAATATCCCAATGATTCCACTAGCTTTTTTTGCTCAAATAATTCCCTGATCCGCTCCCGATCCATCCACATTGCCTGCGCCACCTCATCCGTCGTCGCGTTGGCCAAATCGACCGCTCCGTCGTACTCGAACAGCCAGACGTCCACAATATCATTATAGACCTTACCCTCTATGATTTCGCGTGTCTTTGTAAAAAGCACATGGCCATTTTCCGGCGTCAACTCAACACCGATTTCCTCCTTCACTTCCCTGATTGCAGCGGATAAACTGTCCTCCCCTTTTACAACCGAACCACCCGTACATTCCCACATCAGGGGATAGGTCGGCCTGTTCGCCGAACGCTGGGAAATCAGATACTCTCCCTTCGAGTTGCGAATCCACACATGAACCACCAGATGGTAGCAGCCTGCAGGCAGCTGCTCACCTCTTACATGGTCTTTGCCAAGAAGCTCCCGATTCTCGTTATACAGGTCCCAAATTTCCGCATCCGGGACAGAAGCTATATGGAGCGATTTTTCCATAATTTCATACGCGAGTATCGCACCATTTTTTACCGGATAACGCTCATGCTTTACCGTAGAATATCCCAGCTTCTCATACAGTGCAGCTGCCGGCAGCGAAGCATCCAGATATACCTTATCGTATCTGGCGCCGATCTGTGTTTCCAAACTGTTCATAATAAATGTTCCATAGCCCTTTTTCTGACATTCCGGCAACACATAAACTCTTGTGATATGATTTTCCACAGAGCAGCCCGTTGCAACAATATTTCCATCAATCCGGAGAACACCCACACACCCCTTTTTGATATCATTTAATATGCTCTCCTGGCTGTGCAGGCCACTAAAGAATTCCACGACCTCCGACGGATAATAGTTTGGATATATGGTTTGAATGGTATGCTGCACAACATCATATACCGCCCGTAAATCTTCTGGTTTTGCCAATTCATACTTCATGGTATCCCCCTGATCTGCTTTTTAACCTTTATTTCCCGTCCACTCTCAACAAAGCATTCTGACACCAGCGAAACAGCATGGAAAAAGCATTGTCAAAATCATATTCGGAAGAATTCTGCAGTGCTATACTCAGTTCCAATACCGCTTTATCCTCATCCTGTACACACGAAAGCAATTCCTGCTTTGTTGGGATAAAATTACCGCTGCTCAAATAATGCAGATGCTGCATAATATAAAATACAGATTTACAGGTAAACGGCAATCTCGAAATATTGTGTTCTCTGTCCGCATGTATATAGCGGTGGCAGATTTCATGATAAAGATTATTCAGACTAAGCTTTACATAGTTTCTTTCATCTTCAGGTGTATATGGCGGAACAAGGATTTTTAATTCCCCATAATAATCTTTCGTAGTATGCAATAAATGGCAGATCTCCAACGGATTCCAATTCTCCAAATCCTTCCTGCCACATATGAATCCACAGGACTTATCATACTCGCCTGCCGAGACAAGCGCTCTCTGGTAAACCTTCAAATCCTCAACCGAAAGCTCATCAATCACAGCCATAATGTCAATATCACTGTTTGCAGTCTGCTCCTTGCGAAGATAACTGCCCTGCAGCCCTATATACACCAATCTTCCGTCAAAAGCATTTTGTAATGCCGGAACCAGCACTTCCATATAGCTGTCTATATCAATCATTTTAAATTCTCCCCCCTTCGTCTACTTTAAATCCTCAACCTGAAAGCTTTCCGTTTTCAAATTACAGTAATACCGGCCCTTTACGGCTGTAAACTTCAATACACAATAGTCAGGGTCCGTCACCCCCTGCTTATAAAACATGCTGTCACCTGTACACCAGATTTCCCTCTTGATATCCTCGTCCTGTAACACTTCCATTGTACCGACCAGCATAAGGCCCTCATACTTAAAGCGCACTCTCTGATAAAAATAAATGCTGGCCTTTGGATTCTTCATAAACTGTCTGGCGCGCATAGACGAGGTATTTGTCGAAAAATAAAAGCAATTTCCC
>CAZNQZ010000225.1:0-3991 GCA_964575245.1 uncultured Lachnobacterium sp.
GGTGCCGCTCTCCCAGGTTAAACGCCCGGCCCCGCCGGTCTCATAGTCGTTTACTCTGCGGTAAAATGCCTTCTGCCGCTCAATCTGTTCCTTCTCGGAGGCCAGCTTCACCAGCTCCTCCTGAAGAATTTTTACTTTCATGTCAAACAGTCGCTGCTGCTGCTCTAATCTTCGATCCTCAATCTCAACCCTGCGAGTAAAATCACGGCGTTCACGCTCCAAAGTGCGCCGTTGTTCATCCAACGATCTGCGTTCCTCGTCCAGCGTCATCTGTAGCTCCTTTGAAAAACAAGATATAGATCCTATTTCTACACATTACGCACCTATGATACTACATTTTGTATCGGAATGCAACAGTTGAATATAAAATATTTATAAATCGTCCAGAGACTCCTTGAGCTTATCCATGAAACCCTTCTTTTTCCCCTTGCGGTCTACTGCCCCGCCCTCCTGCGAGAGCGAGCCTCCGGTCAGCTCGTCGAATCTCCGAAGTGCGTCCTTCGCCTCCTTGCTGAGGTTCGTAGGCGTCTGCACAACGAGCGTGACATAGTGGTCGCCGCGCACCTCCTTATTGCGGATGGAGGGCACACCCTTGCCCTTTAAGCGAATCCGCGTTCCGGTCTGTGTCCCCTGCGCCACCGTGTAGATGATCTCGCCGTCCACAGTTTTGATGCGGATATCACCGCCCAGCGCCGCCACACCGAAGGATATGGATGCAGTGGAATAAATATTCATATCCTGGCGCTCAAACATAGAACTTCTCGCCACCACGACCTCCACCAAAAGGTCACCTCTGGGCCCGCCGCCCCGCCCGGGCTCACCATAGTCGCGCACGCGCACGCACTGGCCGTTGTCGATGCCCGCGGGAATATCCACCTTCTTTTTCACCCGCTTCGCGACGTAACCGCCGCCGCGGCATTCCGGACATTTCTCCCTAACCACCTTTCCGGTGCCGCCGCATTCCGGGCAGGTCTGCACATTCTGCATCATGCCAAACAGGGACTGCTGGGAGTAAACCACCTTGCCCTTGCCGCCGCACTTGGTACAGGTCTCCGGGGCGGTTCCCGGCTTCGCCCCGCTGCCGTGACAGGTCGGACACTCCTCCTTGTAGGAGAATTCCAGCTCCTTTTCGCAGCCGAACACCGCCTCCTCAAATGTGATCCGCACACTCATCCGGACATTTGCCCCCTTGGACGGGCCGGAATTACCCGAACGCCTGCCGCGCCCAAAGAAATCCCCGAAGAGATCACCGAAGATGTCGCTCATGTCCATGCCTGAGAAGTCAAAGCCTCCTGCGCCTCCGGCGCCGTCAAAGGCAGCATGACCAAACTGGTCATACTGCCTCCGCTTCTCCGCATCCGAGAGAACGGCATAAGCCTCCTGCGCCTCTTTAAATTTTTCCTCGCACTCCTTGTCACCCGGATGCATATCCGGGTGATATTTTTTCGCGGTCTGCCGGAAGGCCTTCTTGATATCGTCCTCCGAGGCGTTTTTCGCGACGCCTAAGACCTCATAGTAATCTCTTTTCTCAGCCATAACGAATTCTTTCTTTCCGAATTATACTTCTTTAAAATCTGCGTCGATCACATCATCATCCGCGGAGCCTGAACCCGCATCCGGGCCGCCCGCCGCGCCGCCTGCAAAGCCGCCCATATCCGGCCCCGCACCCTGCGCGCCCCCTGCTGCCTGTGCCTGCTCATACATCTTTGCAAACACCTTCTGGGCACTCTCTGTCAGCTTCTCCTGCGCCGCCTTGAGCTCTGCGACATCCGCATCCGACATCTGATCCGCCTCGGGATGCGCGTCGAGAATCGCCTTTACCGCGGCGAGATCCGCCTCAACCGCCGACTTGTCTGCGGCGTCAATCTGTCCGCCGACCTGATCCAGCGCCTGCTGCGTCTGGAATACAAAAGAATCCGCGTCGTTGCGCGCGTCGATTGCCTCCTTGCGCTTCTTGTCCTGAGCCTCAAACTCAGCAGCCTCCTTGACCGCCTTCTCGATCTCGTCATCCGACATGTTGGAGCCTGCCGTGATGGTGATGTGCTGCTCCTTTCCTGTGCCCAGATCCTTTGCGGACACATTCACAATGCCGTTGGCATCGATGTCGAAGGTCACCTCGATCTGCGGCACGCCGCGGCGTGCGGGCGGAATCCCGTCCAGACGGAACTGGCCCAGGGATTTATTGTCTCTGGCGAACTGGCGCTCGCCCTGTACGACATTGATATCCACGGCGGTCTGATTGTCCGCTGCAGTGGAGAAAATCTGACTCTTCTTCGTCGGAATGGTCGTATTCCGCTCGATCAGGCGCGTCGCAACGCCGCCCATCGTCTCGATGGACAGAGAAAGCGGCGTGACATCCAGAAGAAGGATCTCGCCTGCGCCCGCATCTCCCGCGAGCTTACCGCCCTGAATGGAGGCTCCAAGTGCCACGCACTCATCCGGATTTAAGGATTTGCTTGGCTCCTTGCCCGTCAACTGGCGAACCTTATCCTGCACAGCCGGAATACGGGTAGATCCGCCGACCAGAAGCACCTGTCCCAGATCGGAGTTGTTGAGCCCTGCGTCTCTCATGGCATTCTGCACCGGAACAGCCGTGCGCTCCACCAGATCGTGGGTCAGCTCGTCAAATTTCGCGCGGGTTAAGTTCATGTCAAAATGCTTCGGGCCCTCTGCCGTCGCAGTGATAAACGGAAGGTTGATGTTGGTCGTCGTCGCGGAGGACAGCTCCTTCTTTGCCTTCTCCGCAGCTTCCTTCAGGCGCTGCAGCGCCATCTTGTCGTTGGAGAGATCCACACCCTCCGCCTTCTTGAACTCGTCGATCATCCACTGAGTCACCTTATTGTCGAAGTCATCGCCGCCGAGGCGGGTATCACCGTTTGTCGCAAGCACCTCAATGACACCGTCGCCGATCTCGATGATGGACACGTCAAAGGTGCCTCCGCCAAGGTCGTACACCATGATCTTCTGTTCCTTTTCATTGTCCAGTCCGTAGGCCAGCGCTGCCGCCGTCGGCTCGTTGATGATGCGCTTCACATCCAGCCCGGCGATCTTTCCGGCATCCTTGGTTGCCTGGCGCTGTGCGTCGTTGAAGTATGCCGGAACCGTGATAACCGCCTCCGACACTTTCTCTCCCAGATAGCCTTCCGCGTCCGCCTTCAGCTTCTGCAGCACCATCGCGGAAATCTGCTGCGGACTGTACTGCTTGTCGTCAATTCCGACCTTGTAGTCGGTTCCCATGTGCCGCTTAATCGAGGAGATGGTTTTCTCCGAGTTCGTGACTGCCTGACGCTTTGCCGGCTCACCGATCAGACGCTCACCGGTCTTCGTAAACGCCACAACGGACGGAGTTGTTCTTGCCCCCTCCTGATTCGCGATAACGGTAGGCTTTCCACCTTCCATCACAGCCACACAGCTGTTGGTTGTTCCCAAGTCAATTCCAATAATCTTGCCCATATTTTTTTCCTCCTATCCTTTCTTCATGTTATGATGCATCAATATCTATTGTTTCAATCCTAATCAGCTTACCACACTCACCATGCTGTGCCTTATGACGGTATCCCTGTACATATAGCCCTTCTGCAGCTCCTGTGCGACCGTCCCTGATTCCAGCGATTCGTCCTCGACCTGCATGACCGCATTGTGGAACTCCGGGTCAAAGACCTGCCCCGCCGCCTCGATCGGCTTCACTCCCACCGCCTCAAGCTCTGTCAGCATCTGCTTATAGACCTTATCCATTCCGGTGACAAACGCGTCTTCCGCCTGTTCCTCAGTCACTGCCGCAAGCCCCCGCTCAAAGTTGTCAATCACTGGAAGGAACTTTTCTACAATGGTTTTCGCCCCCATGTCAAACATCTGGGATTTCTCGCGCTCCGAGCGCTTGCGGAAATTGTCAAACTCCGCCATCTGGCGTTTCAGGCGATCCTGCAGATCCTCGATCTGCTCATCCCGCTTATCCTTTTTCTTTTTTTTGAAAAAACCGTCCTTTTTGTCG
>CAZNQZ010000226.1:0-3986 GCA_964575245.1 uncultured Lachnobacterium sp.
ATGAGTGCGTCTATGTGTCGGATATGGACACTTATGAACTGATTTACCTGAATCCGACGGCCATGGAGGCCCTTGGGGTAAAATCTATGGATGACGTTGCGGGAAAAAAATGTTACGAGGTGCTGCGGGGCTTTTCAACGCCCTGTGGGAACTGCAACAACGAGGAGCTGATGCCGGACCGCTTTCGGGAGTGGCAGTCCTATTCCCCGCGACTCAACCGCTATATGAAGTGGAAGGCCACCATGGTGCTCTGGAGCGGCAGGCGGTGCCGCATTGAGTTAGCGATCGACATCAGCCCTCAGGGGGACGGGGGTGAGACGTTTGGCAGCAATCAAATGCTGGAAGGACAGGTCAATGAGGCGTTTCGTCTGGCCATGCAGGCAGCCACGCCTGATCAGTCTATCGGGATCGTGCTGGAATATCTCGGCAAGGCGCTGCGTGGCGCACGCACCTATATTTTTGAACAGAATGAGAAGGGCGGCGACGACAATACCTACGAGTGGGTAGCCGATGGAGTGACGTCGGAAAAGGATCATCTGCAGGATCTTCCTCCGGAGGTCTGTGCCAGCTGGTATAGGTATTTCAGAAAAAGACGGTCCATTCTGGTTGAGGACATTGAAGAGCTTCGGGAGACGGACCCGGTCAAATACGAAATGCTGCAAAATCAGTCTATCCGCTCCATTGTGGTAGTTCCGCTCTTTGTCGATGGGCGTGCAATAGGGTTTTACGGCGTGGATGATCCGTCGGGGATAAATCTGAACTATGCCTCAGACCTTCTTCAGATCATGGGACATTTCTTTGTGTCGGAACTGAAACGGCGAAACCTGATGCGGGAGCTAAGGGATATGAGCCATCGCGACCAGCTCACCCGGATTGGCAACCGATATGCGCTGAATGATTTTATGGATGGCCTGGATCAGGATCAGAGCATCGGAGTTGCGTTCTGCGATGTGACCGGGTTAAAGCGGGTGAATGACCAGAAGGGGCATAAGGAGGGGGATCGGCTGATCCTTCATTCCAGCGAGTGTCTCGGGAAATTTTTTGACGACTGCGGGCTGTTTCGTGTCGGAGGCGACGAGTTTATCGCCCTGTGTCCACAGATGGAGGAGAGCGAGTTTGGCAGAAGGTCGGAGGAATTGAAACAGTATATCTGTGATAACGGAGTGACGCTGGCAGTCGGGTTTTCGTGGAGAGAGGCTTGCGGCGGTGAAATTGACCGGATTATTGCCGAGGCGGAGAAGGCGATGTACGCGGATAAGGCGGAGTATTACAGAAGGACCGGCATTGACCGCCGGAACCGGTAGGCCCTGGCATAGAAGAAGGTTTAGAGGGAGGGTTTTGTGAGCAGCAGAAGGGGAAGGGGGCATTCAAAAGAAGAGGTTAAGCGCAGGGTATTTGACATTATTCAGATCGGCACGCAGATTGACATTCCCAGCCGCGCCTTTGACTACTTTATCGTGTGCGTGATTCTCGTCAGCATCAGTATGACGTTTCTGCAGACCTTTGACGAACTGCAGCCCTACGCGCCGATCTTAGAAGGCATAGAGCTGTTTACCATTGCGGTGTTTATCGTCGAGTATCTTCTGCGCCTTTGGACCTGCCGGTATCTCTATCCGGGCAGCAGGCAGGGGCGTGCCGTGCGCAAATTCATGTGTTCCTTTTACGGGATCGTCGATCTGCTGACGATCCTGTCGTATTTCGGGCCGCTGTACTCCAACGGGATCGTGGCGATGCGCATGATCCGCGTGATTCGTATTATGCGCCTGTTCCGTGTGAATAAGAGCTTTGACGCATTCCATATTGTGGCGGAGGTAGTCTCGGAGAAGAAAAAGCAGCTTCTGTCCTCGGTCTGCATGATCGCGATGATTATGCTCGCGGCGTCCCTGTGCATGTATGGCTTTGAGCACGACGTACAGCCGGATGTGTTTGAAAACGCGTTCTCCGGGATATGGTGGGCCATGTCCACCGTCCTCACGGTGGGCTACGGCGACATCTATCCGGTCACGGTCGGAGGGAAAATTGTCGCGATCCTCATTGCGCTGCTGGGTGTCTGCGTGGTGGCGATCCCGACTGGTGTGATCAGCGCCGGTTTTGTGGAGTACTACGCGAGGATGCGGGACGACATCAAACAGGAGGTCAAGAGCGACACCTTTTCCATCATCGCAAAAGAGGCAAAGAAGAAACAGATGTCGGTCAATGAGTACCTGTTGTTTCTTCTCTGCCTTGATCTTGAGGAGCGGGATGTGTCCCGCCGGAAAAAGAAGTAAGCAATTATTTTGTCTATTCTTTGCCGTTCCAGCAGTATGTACAGAGCTTGCAGGGATCTATCCCCACGGAGTCAAGCATGTCGTCCAATCGGTTGAACCGCAGGGAGGTAAAGTGGAGCTCTCTGCAGATTTCAGCCACCATATTCTCGTATTTCTCGGAGTCCGGGTCAGCGTACTCTTCCAGAATCTCATCGGTGACATTCCCGTTTTCCAGGCGCTGGATCACACGCCTTGTGATCAGATCCATCTCAGAGGAGGATCTGGAAAAATTCAGGTATTTGCAGCCAAACAGGAGCGGCGGGCAGGCCGGGCGGATGTGTACCTCTTTGGCTCCGCACTGGTACAGGAATTCCGTGGTCTCGCGAAGCTGTGTCCCGCGGACAATCGAATCGTCGATTAAGAGCAGCTTTTTGTCCCGGATCAGATCCTCGATGGCCAGCAGCTTCATCTTTGCGATCAGGTTGCGCTGTGACTGAATGGTTGGCATAAAGGAGCGCGGCCAGGTCGGCGTATATTTGATGAAGGGGCGGGAGAACGGGATGCCGGAGGCGTTCGAGTAGCCCACTGCGTGAGCGGTTCCGGAATCCGGGACGCCGGCCACGGTGTCCGGCTGAACATGATCTCTTGCCGCCATTTTGGCTCCGCAGTTGTAGCGCATTTTCTCAACACTTACCCCCTCATAGGAGCTGGAGGGATATCCGTAGTAGATCCAGAGAAAAGTGCATATTTTCATCTCGGTTCCCGGGTTGACGAGGGTGACGCAGTTGGAGTCCGTCATCACCACGATCTCACCCGGCCCGAGCTCCTTGTAATCTTTGTAGCCAAGGTTTTTGTATGAAAAGCTCTCGAAGGCGGCGCAGAATGCGTCATGTTTTTTGCCGATCTGGATGGGAGTTCTGCCCAGTTTATCTCTTGCGGCATAAATCCCGTTTTTGTTCACGAGCAGGAGGGAGAGGGAGCCGTCCACGACGTCGAGGGCATACTGGATGCCGTCGATCAGGTTGTCCTTCTGGTTGATCAGCGCGGCGACCAGCTCCGTCGCGTTGAGCTCACCGGAGCTCATCTCCATAAAATGCAGGCATCCGCTGTCCAGGAGCATCTGCGTCAGCTCGTTTGCATTGTTGATCTTGCTGACCGTGGTGAGGGCGTAGGTTCCGTGGTGGGAGCGCAGCAGAAGCGGCTGCGCCTCATAATCCGAGATACAGCCAATTCCAAGCGTGCCCTTCATGCTCTGAACCTCTGAGTCAAATTTGGTCCGAAACGGCGCGTTTTCGATATTGTGAATGGCGCGGTCAAAGCCCCGCTCATTGTCGTACACAAGCATTCCGCCGCGTCTTGTGCCCAAGTGCGAATGGTAATCTGTCCCGAAAAACAGGTCGAACACGCAGTCCTCCTTCGCTGCCACTCCAAAAAATCCTCCCATAAGCTGCCTCCTGTCTGGTGTGTAAATTGTCGGTATGATAATGCTATCTGCTATCATCCTATCGGAAATTCGGGCAAAAATCAATCATGAATCTTGACAAAAATAGCTGGTGTATACATCAAATATTTTCCATTTATGTCTTGCATGATTATATTATATTATATATACTAGAATTATAAATATACATCTCGTATGAATACAAATGATAAAATTAGGGTGAGAATCGATTTTATTGCACATATTTCTGATGATGGATTTAACAGGAGAGAATCAGTGGCGGAACATACGCAAAAAAC
>CAZNQZ010000227.1:0-2387 GCA_964575245.1 uncultured Lachnobacterium sp.
AACGTTATATACAGCCTAATGAATAAAAATAAATCCAGAATTAATTAAAACTAGATTATATAAATAGAGATATAGGGGAGAGTAAAAGATGATTAAAAAAATTATGTGCTTCTGCGGTTCAGGGCTTGGGACGTCCTTCGTGATGGAGATGAATGCTAAGAAGGCCCTGAAAAATCTGGGAATTGAGGGCGTGACGGTAGATCATTCCACGATTGACGACGTGGTTCCGGGCGCGGCGGACCTTTTTGTCTGCAGCGCGGATCTTGTGCCGAACGCCGAAAAGGCAGGAAAAGCAATCGGGCTTAACAATATGGTTTCGGTAAAAGAAATCGAGGAAAAGCTGAAAGCGGCATTTGAGGAAGATCGGTCATAACGCGTTTCTGTTGTCACAGAGCATGGCTTTTGAGGCTGTGCTCTTTTTTTATTCACAATTAACAGGATTTGAAACAAAATTAACACTGACGGATGAAAGAAAATCTGTTATAATACTCTCAGAATGAGGAGGAGTGCCCATGCGGATAGCGGTCTGTGACGACTGTATGGAGGATGCCCGGCGGCTCGAAAACATTTTGAGAGGGCAGGAGGCCAGCATTTATTTCGATGCGGAAAGCCTTTTGACAGACGTAGAAGAGAAAAACATAAAGTATGACCTGTATCTGCTGGATATTTTTATGGAGGAATCCATCAACGGGATCGAACTGGCGAAACGGCTGCGCAAAATGCAGGAGGATGCTCTGATCTGTTTTGTCTCCACCAGCGACGGCTTTTACCGGGAGGCATATGACCTCTATGCGTTTCAGTACCTGATTAAGCCTGTGGAGGAGGCGGGGATCGGGGAGCTGCTCCGAAAAGCGAACAGGAGCCTTGCCCGGCGCCCGGACAGGGGGAAGTCTCTCATCTACTCATGGTGGGGAAAGAGCGGGGCGATCCCCTATGAAAAAATCCTCTATATCGCCAGCAGGGGGCATACGCTCTCCATATGCTGTACGGATGGGAAGGTACAGGAAAGCGCAGGTAAGCTGAACGATCTGGAGCTGCAGATATGCGGGAGCATCTTTCTTCGCTGTCATCAGAGCTTTATTGTCAATATCTACCATGTGGAGGGGATGGACGGCTCGGAGCTGACAGTTGCGGGGGAGTTGATTCCTGTTTCCAGACGCTACTATGCAGAAGTAAAAAGCCGGTATCAGAAGATGCTGTTTGAGGGGGTGGACTGATGATATGATCCTGCTGCGTGATATATCCATATTTTGGGCGATGTTTCATGTGATATTCCTGTTCCTCATGCTGTTTCGTTCACGGTTTACCAGGAAAAAGACCATAGCGATAGCGGGTATCGTGATGGGACTTTTGATGGCGGCAAACGGGGCGGGACTGATCGTGTTCGGTTTCGAGGCGCTGTCAAAGGTGTTCCTGTTTACCTGCTCCATACCCAGCTTTCTCTTTTTCTATGTCATGAGTGCGGATAAGCGGTTTAAGTTTCTGCTCTCGTTCTGTCTGGCGGACACCGTCTGTCTCTGGGTCATGGCGGTTACCAATCTGCTGGATTTTTATCTCGGAGGAGGAAAGTATGTGCTCTTGTTCATCAGCCGTCTGATCGCTTTTCCCTTGCTGGAATATCTGGCATGGCGGTATTTGAGAAAGCCTTATCTGGAATTGCAGGATGCGGTGAAAAAGGGATGGGCAGTCTTTGCGGGGATGACGATACTGTATTACATTCTGCTGGTGGTGGAGGTGCAGTTCCCCACGAATATTGTAAACCGTCCGGAGGATACCCTCCTGTGCGTGCTGATTTTGATCCTGATGCTGTTCAATTACGGCACCATATTTACGGCGCTCTACCGACAGCTGTTGCTCTACCGGAGGCAGCAGAGGGAGCGAATCCTGCTGGAGCAGAAAAATACGCTGGAGGCGCAGCTTGAGAATCAGCAGCGCATCCGGAAGATGAAGCATGACATGAAGGGATATACCGCTACGCTTTCCGGCCTGCTGGCCGATGGGAAGACGGAAGAGGCACTGATATACTTAAAGGGCGTGGAGGCGAAGATGGACACGATGTCGGGACAGTTCTGCGCCAATCCATACATCAATGCGGTGTTTGTCCATTACGCCGGGAAACTGGAGGAAATGGGGGCCGCATTTCGGAGTGATATCAAGGTCGGGGAAGAGCTGCTCCCCTATATGGAACTTTGCCAGATTCTCTCCAACGGGCTGGAAAATGCCTGTGATGCCTTGACGGGGTTGGAAAAAGAGAGCCGTAAGGTATCTGTGCAGATGAAGTATAACAGGAATTATCTTCTGATACGGATCAGGAACAGATGCCGGGAGGATTTGCATGTGGCGCAGGGAGAGCTCCCTGCCACAGATAAAGAGGGGCAGGATCACGG
>CAZNQZ010000227.1:2397-3962 GCA_964575245.1 uncultured Lachnobacterium sp.
TTGGTCTTGCCGCGATCAAAGAGGCGGCGGAGAGCCTTGGCGGGGAAAGCTTCTGTTATACGGAGGACGGGGATTTTATACTGGATGTGATGGTTCCGTGCAGGACATTTCCGAATAATGGATAGGCCGTGCATGGACAGGAATACGGCAGTTTTGGAATAGAAGTTGAGAATGGAGGTTCATTATGAAAAGACAAAAGAGCGGTTTATTGCAGAGAATACTTGCGGTGCTGCTTGCGGCGGTGCTGGTTACAGGCATGGGATCGCATGCAGCGCCTGCAAGTGTGCTGGCGCAGGAGCCGGACGGACAGCAGGAGCGTGTCAGCGGAAATGCGGTTGAAACCCCGGAAGGGGATATAATGCCGGAGGAAGGAACGGAGCCGGAAACCATAAGTACAAATGACACAGAGCCGGCGTCCGTGGCGGAGCCGCAGAGCGTGATGTTGGCGGCGGAGCCTGCAGGGGAGCACAAACACGACAACGTGACCTTTACCGCATGGACGGCGGCGGACAGCCTGCCGAATACGGCTGGGAATTACTACCTGACGGGGAACGTGACCCTTACCGAGACATGGAATGTGCCAAACGGCGAGACGAACCTCTGTCTGAACGGGAAGACCATCAGCGCGTCGGGGACGGACGAGTACAGAGTGATTACAATCCCTAAGTCTGGTACACTGAACCTGTATGACTGTCAGAACGCCGGGAATATCACCGGCGGAAAGAGCGGCGGTGTTTGGAACGATGGTATTTTCTGTATGTACGGCGGCAAAATCAGCGGAAATAGCAAAGCAAATGGTGTTGGAGGCGTTTTGAATAATGGTACTTTCTATATGTATGGCGGTGAAATCAGTGGGAACACGGCTGAAAACGGTATCGGCGGTATAGAGACATATGGCAAATTCAGCATGTATGGCGGTAAAATCAGAAACAACGAATGTAATGGTGAATGGACGAGTGGCGGCGGTGTATATATAAATGGTGGGGGCAGCTTTACCGTTGGCGGCAGCGCCGTGATTAGTGGAAATACCTGTAACGGAAAAGAAGATAATGTTTATCTTAGTAATTCCGGGCGGCGAATAACGATTGACAGCAGCAATCCCCTTTCTAACTCCGCAAATATCGGTGTGACAACCGAGGTTACGCCCACGGACGGTAACCCGGTCAATATCACGGGGGAAAACAGCGCAGATTACAGCGGATGTTTCCACAGCGACAATCCGGATTATGAAATCGTAAACGGCGGGAATAACGTGGTGCAGCTTGCGCTGCCGGAATATGACGTGACCGTGAATGGCGGAACCGTAAGCGGAGGAACAGGCAGCGCAAGTTTTAAAGCAGGTGAAACTGTGACGATTACGGCGAATACACCGGAAAGCCGAAAAGTATTTGACAAGTGGGAAGTAAACAGCGGAAGTGTGACTCTGGCCGATGCCGCGAACGCGACTACAAGCTTTACCATGCCCGCAGAAGCGGTGGAAGTGACGGCGACCTACAAAGGAATGCACACGCATAAAATCTGCGCCGGTTCTTCCTGTGCGGACGGCAGCCATGAAGATGTGGAAT
>CAZNQZ010000228.1:0-3942 GCA_964575245.1 uncultured Lachnobacterium sp.
AATGTCCGCAATCCACAGTCGGTGCATGACGCCATGCCGGGTGTGGATTTTATTTTTCACGCGGCGGCGCTGAAGCAGGTGCCGAGCTGTGAGTTCTTCCCGATGGAGGCGGTGCAGACGAACGTGGAGGGCACGAACAATGTATTGCATGCGGCGATTGAGGCAGGAGTCAAACGGGTGGTGTGCCTGTCAACGGACAAGGCGGCTTACCCGATCAACGCCATGGGAACCTCCAAGGCCATGATGGAGCATGTGGTCCGGGCGAATGCCCGGGTGGCGGCGGAGAGAGGCGATACGGTGATCTGCTGCACCAGATATGGGAATGTGATGTGTTCGAGGGGATCGGTGATCCCTCTTTTTATTGATCAGATTAAGAGCGGCAATCCGGTCACCGTCACCAATCCGGAGATGACCCGTTTCCTGATGAATCTCGATGAGGCGGTGGATCTGGTAAAGTTTGCCTTTGAACACGCAAACCCCGGAGACCTGTTTATCCAGAAGGCGGACGCTTCCACGATCGGCGATCTGGCAAAGGGCGTCCAGCGGCTCTTCGGAGACACAGGAACGAATATTATCGGCACACGGCACGGGGAAAAGCTCTACGAGACGCTGATGACGAAGGAGGAGTGGCTGAGGTCGGAGGATATGGGGCAGTATTACCGTGTGTCTGCCGACAACCGGGACTTAAACTATGACAAGTTTTTTGTCAAGGGAGAGGTCACGACGGAGGCGGAGGAGTCTTACACGAGCCATAATACGAATCTGCTGGATGTGGATGGGGTCGTGGAGAAAATCCTGACTACGGATTATGTGCAGGAGCAGCTGAGAGAAAGCAAAGAGGCTGCCGGTGGGGGAAAAGTCTGATGACGGTATTGGTGACGGGTTCCGCAGGTTTCGTGGGGCAGAATCTCATAGAAAATCTAAAATGCATCCGGGACGGAAAGAACCGGACCAGACCGGAGCTGTCGATCAGCGAAATCTATGAGTACGATCGTTCCAACACGCTGGAGGAGCTGGACGAATGGTGTGCGAAGGCGGATTTTGTGTTTCATCTGGCCGGAGTGAACCGGCCCAAAGAACTTATAGAATTTCGGGAGGGCAATTTCGGCTTTTCTTCCACGCTTTTAAACACGCTTAAAAAGCATGAAAACAAGTGCCCGGTTGTTCTCGCGAGCTCCGTGCAGGCTGCGCTTGCCGGGCGGTTTGCCGAATCCGAATACGGAAAAAGCAAGCTGGCGGGAGAGGAACTGTTTTTTGACTATGCTGCCGAGACGGGCGCTGCAGTGTATGTATACCGGTTTCCAAATCTGGCCGGAAAGTGGGTAAGGCCGGGTTACAATTCGGCGGTTGGCACCTTCTGCCATGCGGTGGCGAACGATCTTCCCTATACCGTAAACGACAGGAGCACCGTGATCGAGCTGTTATTTATCGACGATCTTTTGGAGGAGCTGTATGACGCCATGGAGGGAAGGCCCCACAGGTGCGAATACCCAAAACCGGGGGAGGCAGGGGGAGATCCGGCTGCGATTTGGGATGGCATGACGCCAAAACCCACGGAGGATGGGCGATACTGTTATGCCCCGGTCACACACAGGACGACGCTCGGCGCCATCGTAGATCATCTTGAGTCCTTCAAACGGCTGAATGAGACCTTTCTCATTCCGGAAATTCCCCAGGGGAGCCTTGCGGGTAAGCTTTATTCGATGTATCTGTCCTATCTTCCGGAAGAGAAGATGACCTATTCCCTTAGGATGAATGTGGATGAGCGGGGGACATTTACAGAGCTTATAAAAACCGCAAGCAGCGGGCAGGTGAGCATCAATATCGCCCGCCCCGGGAATGTCCGGGGGCAGCACTGGCACAACAGCAAATGGGAGATCTTCATTGTTGTGTCCGGGCACGGGCTGATTCAGGAGCGCAGGATCGGAATCAATCCGGACACAGGGATAGCGTATGAGGTCAGGGAGTTTGAGGTGCGCGGCGAGGAGATGCGGGCAGTGATTATGCTCCCCGGATACGCGCACAATATTATCAATCTGGAAAAAGACCGGGATCTGGTAACCGTTATGTGGGCAAATGAGGCCTTTGACCCGAAGCACCCGGATACCTTCCGGGAAGAGGTGCAGGAACTGTCATGAGAAAAGAAACCATTACAGGAGTCGAAAATATAAATAAGGTACATTTTCAGAATAACGGCAGGTTAAAGCTGTGCATCTTTCTGGGGACAAGACCTGAAATCATAAGGCTTTCCGCCGTCATCAACAAGTGCCGGAGCTATCTGGACACGCTGCTGGTCGCAACCGGCCAGAACTGGGACCCCAGTCTCTCCACGGTGTTCTATAACGATCTGGAGCTGGACGATCCGGATCTGACCCTGCGGGTGGTGGGTGATGACCTCGGGGATACCATGGGAAATATCATTGCCCAGACCTACAAGGTGATGGCTGCCTTAAAGCCGGACGCGGTTCTGGTTCTCGGCGATACCAACAGCTGCCTGTCGGTGATCGGTGCAAAAAGGCTCCACATCCCGATATTTCACATGGAGGCGGGGAACCGGTGCAAGGATGAGTGCCTGCCGGAGGAGACGAACCGCAGGATTGTGGATATTATCAGCGATGTCAATCTGGCTTATTCGGAGCACGCAAGGAGATATCTTGCGGAATGCGGCCTTCCGAAGGAGCGGACCTATGTCACGGGAAGCCCGATGGCGGAGGTGCTGCAGAAGCATTTGGAGGCGATCCGCTCGTCGGATATTCATGAGCGCCTCAGCGCGGAGACAGGGGTAAGGCTGGAAAAGGGAAAGTACATCCTGCTTTCCGCCCACCGGGAGGAGAACATAGACACAGAAGCGAACTTTCTGTCCCTGTTTGGCGCGGTGAACCGCATGGCGGAAAAATATGATATTCCGATCCTCTATTCCTGCCATCCACGGAGCCGTAAGCGGCTGGAGGGCAGCGGATTCCGGCTGGATGCGCGTGTCATTGCGCACGAGCCCCTGGGATTTCATGATTACAACTGCCTGCAGATGCATGCCTTTTGTGTGGTGAGCGATTCCGGCACGCTGCCGGAGGAGAGCAGTTATTTTACATCCATCGGCTGCCCGTTTCCCGCCGTGTGTATCCGAACCAGCACGGAACGGCCCGAGGCGCTGGATAAAGCCTGCTTTATCCTGTCGGGAATCCGCGCGGAGGGGCTGCTGCAGTCGGTGGAGCTGGCGGTGGAGATGAACCGGAACAAAGACTACGGAATTCCGGTTCCCGATTATGTGGATACCAATGTCAGCACCAAGGTCGTAAAGATCATTCAGTCCTACACGGACACGGTAAACCGGTTTGTGTGGAGAAAGATTTGAAATTCTAAACCCCGGCGGGGCATGCCCCGACCGGGGTTTTTTTCTGCAGCTGCGCCGAACGTCTGTTCTGAAATCCTGTTGACGATTACAAAAAACTTGATATTATTTCACTTGGCGAATATAATATATAGGATAATGTGAGGGTTAAAAGCGGGAATATATAAAATTGAAAACGGAGGAAGACTCAAAATGATAGACTTGAAAGAAATATTCCAAAGTTCGGAGAAAGTAAATATTGAAGTCAAATCCGCGCAGCGTGGTATTCCAAGTAGTATTTGGGAAACCTACTCATCCTTTGCCAATACATTCGGCGGTACGATTATCCTTGGAATAGGTGAAGATAAAGAAACAAAAAGGTTTATTCCTCAGGGTGTTTCCAATGCCGATAATATGATTACTGACATTTGGAATATCTTAAACAATACACAGAAAATCAGTAGAAAAATTCTTATAGAACGCAATGTTTACAAACAGCAGTATGAGGGCAAAGATTATGTTATCATTGAAGTACCTCGTGCGGCACGAACATCGAAACCCATATATATTGGAACAGATATGTTCAAGGGGTCCTATCGCAGAAACCATGAGGG
>CAZNQZ010000229.1:0-3922 GCA_964575245.1 uncultured Lachnobacterium sp.
TTACCAGGGAGATTTTGGGTGGAGTACCACCGCATTCAGTGACAGCACGGTTTTGAAGCAGATAATTTTGTCAATTGACGACGAGTTTTGCCAGAATAAGCTCAATTGCACTATAAGCATTGACATAATACGTTGTGAATGTATACTATAAAAATATATCCGTGAGGGTATGGTTATGCTCATGGCGAAACTGACTCAGGATTTTTTTGTTGTGTTAGCTGGCTATAAATTTTAATGTAAAATCGGACAGTTATATATTGATCCAGTAGGTCGAGGAGACGGCGGCAGCGCTCACCCGGCAGGTTTATAAGTAAGGAGCTGACAAAGGCAAATTATGCATGAGCGGATATTCAATTTGGGGGAAAATAACATGATCTATACATCTGCGCTATACCTGTGGCGGAACAGGGCCAGAACCGCAATTATGATACTGCTCACGGCTTTAGTGTTTTTGGGGGAAATGGTTGGCCTGCTGCTGAAAAATGTTTCCCGTCAGGCGGAGGAGGACGCCTATGTGTATAACGGGACCGCCCTAATCTTTTATGAGGAGAAATTAAACCTCACAAGGGAGGATTACCAGGAGATCCGGGAAATCCCCCATATCACGGGCTTGGGAAACTGGGAGGAGATTGTCGTCCTGCCAATAGACAGCAACAATGTGAAGGACCACACCGGGGAGGAGCCCGGGGAAAGGGATGTGCGTGGGTTGGCTGACTATATGGTAATTTTCGCGCACATGGACCCGGAATTGTACCGGCTGTTTCGCTGGGAGAAATCCGTAACGCTTAGGGAGGGGGAATTCCCCACCTATGACAATCAGGGGCTTTTAGTAGAGAAGCGCTATGCGGATCAGAACCACCTGAAACTGGGAGACCGCCTGTCCTATATGGAAAAGGAGAGCGGGCAGGAGGTGACGTTTCCCATCTGCGGGATCTATGAGGCGGACACTGAATTTGAAATTCAGCCGGTCAATTATGAGGAGGCATCGGTCTTTATTCACAGCCCGTATAATCTGATGCTGGTGGATTTTGAATATGCGTCGGAACTGTTCGGGATTTGGGATCGCGCCGCTATAGGCGCGGAGGTGTACGTGGATCATCCGGATCACGTGCAGTCTGTGGCAAATGAGTTGCGCCGTATGCTGGGGGAGAATGTAACCATACACGATATGACAACCGACTATCTGGAGGGCGAATGCAGGATTGTCGGTCTGATGAGGAAGTCGTCCGCCCTGATTTGTCTGTTTGTGCTGATCATGGGGGAGATCATCATCCTGTTGGTTTTCTCCTTCTGTGCCAGCCAATACCGGAAAGAGAGTGGGCTGTTCCTTGTGCTTGGGCAGTCCAGGAGGTGGTGCGTAATGAGGTACGCATGGATATGTGCGGCATACATCGCGGGAGGGCTGCTGGTCGCCCTTCTCATCTGCCGGATCGGGGCGGGCCTGATCTGCAGTCTGGTCAACCAGGCTGGCATGAAGGTGATTGCCTCCTCCTATAATGTGGAATGGGGCGGGTTTAAGACCCCAAATCTGATGCAGGGGTTTGAAATCGCGGTAAGTCCTGAGATGTTTTTTGCGCAGGATAACCTGTTGATACTGGCAGGAATGGCGGTATTCACATGGGCGGTTACCCTGGTTTTCCCGCTGCATTCCATCTTTACTTCAAGGCCGAGGACACTGTTGAACGTGCAGAATTAGGAGGATACTTATGTTGACGATGAACCATGTGGCCTATTCCTACCACAAGGCAAGGGAAACCGTACAGATTTTTGAGGATAAGACCCTCTCCTTTGAGCAGGGAACCATATATGGGATTTTCGGGCCCTCCGGGTCAGGGAAGACCACCTGTCTGGCGCTGCTGGGCGGGCTGGAGCGCCCGGATAAGGGGGAAATCCTGCTGGACGGAACCAGCATTGCAAAAATCGGTGCGAGGAACCTCAGGAAGCACCATATTTCCTATGTGTTCCAGGACTACCAGCTGTTTTCGTATATGACGGCTCTGGAAAATGTCGTGACGGCGCGGCAGATTTCGCATCCGAAGGAGAGCCTTCAGGCTTCCAGAGAGCAGAGCCGCAGGCAGCTTGCGGACATGGGGCTGGAGCCGGATGAGATCATGAGGAGAGTCACGGAGCTGTCGGGGGGACAGCAGCAGAGGGTCGCGATCGCGCGGGCGCTCGTGACTGATGCGGAGTACATCCTGGCGGATGAGCCCACAGGAAATCTGGATCGGGAAAACACTAAGAAGATTGTGGGGCTCCTGCAGCAGATCGCCCACGAGCAGAAGAAATGTGTGATCGTAGTGACGCATTCGGAGTTTGTGAGAAAGAACTGTGATGTCTGCTATCAGATTGGGGAGGAAGATGAGGAATAGTATCAGACAGGCGTTGATGGAGCTTAAGGGTAAGCCCTTCAAAAGTCTGTTGATCGCGGCGGTTGTCGCCGTGATGGCTGTATTCTGCGGGATGGCAGCCTTTTTTGGCTCCTCCGTCAACAGCTTTTACCGGAGCTTTGCCAATCTTTCCGGGTACAGTATCGTGGCGGAGATTGACGCCTACCATCAGCTGGATGATTGGAGCTCTGTGATCGGAAAGATAAAGGAAATGGAACATATCGCCGGGTATAACAACGCGGTTAAGGCCTTTGCGTTGTGTCAGCCCCTCAATTTTTCGAATGTCCCCTATGAGGGAAGTGATCCCGGGCCCGGCGCGGATATGGTTTATATCAGCGGGAACATCCATGGGGAATTTAACGACTATTTCAGGAACCACCTGTTTGAACTGGTTGAGGGGGAGTTTCCGGCGGAACAGGACGAGGGGATTGTGGTTGCGCGGGCGCTGACGGAGCAGAACCATGCAGGAATCGGGGACACGCTGGTTCTGGATTACAACGGGAATCACGTGGAATTTCGTATCTGTGGCATTTATGAGGTCCTGCAGGCCCCGAGGCTGGAGGTGTCAAACGGCTATTATGAAGTATCGGCCAACAGCATTTTGTTCTGCAGTTATGGGGGCTATGTCCGGCTGGGGGGCAGGTCGGAAAGCCACATGATCGCTTTTTTCGTGGATGATTACGACAACATGGAAGAGTGTTCCCGGTATATCGAGAGCCTGATGCCGCCGGAGGAGGATACGGTGGTTAATAATCTGATAGTCAGTCAGGAGATTCAGATGTCGGAGGTCATCAGCCTGATGAGGCGGATGGCGGTGCTGGCAACGGGCATGGTATTTGTGCTGTGTGCGGGGGTGCTGTCGTTGGTGATGCTGTTATGGCTGCGGGGCCATGCAAAAATGATTGCGATCTATCAGACACTGGGTCAGAGTCCATTCTATATGCTGGGAATCCTGCTGATCGAGATTCTGTTTGTGACGGTTCCGGCAGCGGTGCTGACGGCGGGCCTGATGTATGCCATAATCAGCCGTTATTCGGAGGAGATGTTTTTCGGGCTGCTGGATTTCTGTCAGGTCGATTATGCGCAGAAAAGCCAAGCAGAAGGGGTGTGGAGCTTTCACATGGATCACACGCTTCTGGCCGGGCAGATCGCGCTTTTGGAGCTGATCGTGGTCGTTGCAGTGCTTGCGGGGGGCATGCTCATGCTGAAAAAGAGCGTGAGGGAGCTGCGGAGGATTTGACGGTTACGTCGATCAGACATTTCACTTTAGAAACAATGACCTTATGATCTGCGATATCCGTTTATGGCTGTAATATAATATTTATCCACTAATGGTTATTTTTGGAAGAATATGTGACAAAGAGAAATCACTATAGTACTATTAATTTCAACAATAATAATGCGCTATACACAGTATTCTCCTTTTGTTTTTTAGAGAATGAGCATTAAACAGTTTTGGTTCTTGAAACCTCAATATTGACAGTACATAGAGAAAGGATAACTCATATGAAAAGAATAATTGCGGCTATGACAAT
>CAZNQZ010000230.1:0-3912 GCA_964575245.1 uncultured Lachnobacterium sp.
GTACCTCCTTTCTGAATTGTCACGTTTGGTGTACAACAAAATAAACATCTTTAGTATACTATTTTTGGAAATTAGTGTCAATGGGTATCGCTTATAGATGAATAAGAATATCAGTATTCTTTTTCATTTCATCATACATATTCACTTTTCCGCTTGTAACGACAGGCAGAGCATTACTGTACAAGCGGATCAGCCGGTTGATGCCCCGGATTCAGTAGTTCTGCACAGTGATTTTTGACAGCAAGAAGCATCTCCTCCTGGTTGGCATTATCCATCAGGACGATGTGGCATACATGCGTCATTTATATGACACGAGAATGTTATATATCTTTCACGCAAACTGAGGATGCCTCTTCACCGCTGACTACTTTCTCAATATCTTCCCAACTACGGACGCGGATCATATTTTCATGTTCAATGTTCTGATTATACAAAGTATCAAACAGCAGTACCTTGATCCCGTGATTAGCCAAGTGAAGCGCAACCTCTGGTTTGTCGTCTATCATCAAATCAACGTCGTACTTGCGGCAGCCGGACAGCTTATCTTCCGGTGCGCGCTCCTCCGCGCAGAGGTAGATGTCCTCAAATTGAAAACCGTACTCTTTGACCCAGTTCTGAAACATATGACGGCTGTACCAACCTAAGGGATTTCTCTGCGTGATAAACATCCGAGCCGTGATCTCATACAACCTGTGGCCTTCGCCACAGAGTCTGTTGAGTGTTTCCACTGCACCCGCCCTCGGAGGCCATTTTTTGCAGTAAATGGAAAAATAGCGTAACCCAAATAGAATATTTTCTTTTTCGCTGCACTCGAAAACGTCTTTTACGCTATAGCCCGCATAATTTGTCGGTTTTCGCTTGAAAAATTTTTCACCGCAGTCCTGTATGTAGGCTGACATATCAGTCAATACACCGTCACAATCTACACCGATCTTCATAGAAGCCTCTCCTGTTTCATGGCAACGATTTGTTCTTCCATTTTCATGGTGATTTCCTCCGCCGTTTTTCCTTCTGGGGCGATCGGCTGTCCAAAGTGAATCTGCAAAGGATACCGGCGCAGACGCTTCCAATCGAACAGGCGGGGGAATTTACGATGGGGTGGAAAGATTTCAAAGGCCCCATTGATACAGACAGGAATGATCTTCAACCCTGTTTCTATCGCCAGTGCTGCTGCACCCGGTTTGAATGTCCCCAGCTGACCACTCCGGGTGCGCGTCCCTTCCGGGTGGATTAACAGATGATGCTGCCCGGTAGTCAGACACTCATACGCGCATCTAATGGCAGGCGCAGTGTTTCCCTCCCGCTGGACGGGTATCGCGCCCATCGCAGTCAGTCCCCAGCGGAATAATCTGTTCTCAAAAAGTATGTCCGCGGCCATGGTACACATCTCTCGCCCGGCTGTGCTGTTCAGACTCCCAACGACCCACATCGCATCCAGGTAACTTTCATGGTTCGGACAGAAAATGTATTTTTCATCGGGCCGCAGACTCTCCCGGCCAAGCACTTCCACCTTCCAGCACATGTTTGAAACGGTCCAAAAGATATGAAGCTTCCGCATATCTTTTTCCGATTTTGTCTTGGGATATGCTCCGAAGTTCATTCCTCCCGGCAGGGGCGCGGATGTCCCCTGCGCAAGCAGCGCCTCAATCTCGCTGACGGTCATACCCTGGTGCAAATACGGCTCGACCGACACACCATATTTTTCCCATAGCGCCAAACACAGCTCCGCAATCCCCAGGGAATCCAACCCCAAGTCCTCTTGCAGCCGGGAGTCAGACGTTATGGCCATTGTCCCATTTGTGATGGATAAAATCAGACTGTAGAGCGTATCAAGAACCCGAAAACTGCCATCTGGCGATGCCGTTTCCTCATTCCGGGCATTGAGCGCTTTTTCTGCTTCCTCCTTCAGAATAAAGCGCTTGATTTTTCCGACAGTTGTAAAGGGAAGCTTCTCCGTCTCGTGGATTGCGGTAATCTGATAGAGCGCCCCCGATCCGGAAGATTGCTGCCAGATATAGCGGCAGGCCTCCGCAACCTCCTCCCTGCTGTGGCCCTGGGTCTCAATAAACAGATGAATCGTATCAAAACCGTCCGGACCGCTCACGCCGCAGGAGGCAATATTGAAACCGGGACACACACGTTGGTAAAACCCATCAATATCGACGGCGGACACCTTTTTCCCGCTGTGGAGGACAATGGTATCCTTGCTTCGGCCAACCAGATACAGATAGCCTTTTTTATCCGTGAAGCCTAAATCGCCCGTCTTAAAATAGCCGTTCTCAAAAGCGTCAACGGTAAGCTCCGGTTCCCGGAAATAGCCCTTCATAATCAGAGGTGTCTTGACATAAATCTCTCCCACCCCATCCTCATTTGGGTTATGTATCTGGATGTCAATATCGGCGAACCGATCGATTCTTCCCACAGAATTCAGCGGATAGCGATCAAATATTCCAGTTGTGGTGATCGGCGCGTTGGTTTCCGTCGCGGCATATACATTGGCCCAATCTATGCCAAAATCCATAAAAAGTTTTGCCGTCTCCGGCTTGCAGATGGTGCCTAATACTGCCAGACCCGTAATATTCTTTCCCAGTGCCCGGCTGTAAATCGGCTTGAACAATATTTTCCCGATTTTCAGACCAAACGCTCTCCGCAGGAAACCGGACAGGCAAAACCCAAAGTCCAGCAGTTTTTCCGCCGCAGCTCCTTTCTGGCGAATGCCCTCCCTGATTTTATTCGCCATGATATCGTAGACCTTCGGGACCATGCCGAAATAGTTGGGTGCAAATTCCTGAAAGCCCTTTTGCAGCTTGGCAGGGGTCAGGTTTTCCATCATGCACAGCGCACACCCGGAGAGAAGGAACACCGTCGCGCTTGTGTAGCCGGAGATATGGTTATAGGGCAGCACCAGAAAATACCGCACTCCCGCTTTCAGGCCGAAAGCGTAGGACAACTTCTCCCAGGATAGCATGACAGACTGGTAGGTAAGCATAACCCCCTTCGCGCTGCTGGTTGTGCCAGAGGAGTAGATGACCGCGATGACCTCTGGATCAGCTTCTGCCCGCCGGAGACCTGCCTCCTGACTGTCCTGCGGATGAAACTGCACTAACTGGAGGTCCGAATTGTCCAGATCAAAAACAGGAATGTGCTTATTTTGAATAACGGGAAAGAAATCGCCTGTGGCGAATACCCCTTGCACATCGGAGGCGTCCAGCAGCCTGTTAAGCTCCTCCTTCGGCATGGACGGGTCCAGAAATACAGCTGTCACATGGGCATAGGCCAGCGTCAATCCAGCCACGATCGTATTGGGTATCGATGGCGCGATAATCGCAACCCTGTCACCGGCGGCGATGGAGTGAGTAAATATTGCATCTGCCCAGCATTTGATCTTTTGGGATAGTTCGGTAAATGTGAGATGTGTTTTTTCCCCGTCTTTCCGAAGATAGATCATAGAATCCCTGTCTGCGTATTCTGCAAATATCCTGTCAAGTCTTTCTTTATAGAGTTGATATGAGTTCTCCATACAAACGTCCTTTTTGTTGTTCCCGCTTGTGAACTTTTGGGGAGTGTATCCGGCTGTTTTCCTATTCTCCACCGCATATAAATATGTTTTACCCCAAATCAATATTAATAGTATATATATTTTTTGTATCTGTGTCAATAGTCTGCTTTTTCCGACATGGATACTTTGGTAGGATTCATTTCCGCATTTAATCTATCAGGATATATGATGCATAAAAATATATTTTAGGTAAATACAATATTTATTGTATATATATTCAGAGTTTCTGTGTCAGTGGTCTATTGTTTTTACATAATTGTGCCTATAGTCTTTATTTAAAAAGAGAGGTTAAAAAAATGGCAATAACGGTAGAAATTGGACAGAGAATTCGATTTTACAGAAAGAAAAGAGGA
>CAZNQZ010000231.1:0-1592 GCA_964575245.1 uncultured Lachnobacterium sp.
AGGTGCTCAAAATGACAGAAACATAAAAGGGCTGTGAACAGCACCAAAAAAGGAGGAGCCCTAGGGCTCCTCCTTCGGCTGCTCCGGCAGCCGGATAAAGATGCGCTCGATCCGGTTTTTGTCAACCAGATCTATGCGAAGCAGTATGTTGTCTTCCGTGAATACCATTTCGTTTTTCTCCGGCAGATGGTTTAACAGACCCAGACAGCCGCCGATCGTGTCGTAGTCGTCGGATTTGAATTTTGTGCCGATCGCGTCGTTTACATCATCCAGCTTGGCGGTGCCGAGCACATAATATTCGCGCTTGTTGACGGCGGTGATGTCGTCCGGTTCATCCTCATCGTACTCGTCCCGGATCTCCCCTACAATTTCCTCCAGAAGATCCTCCAGAGTGATGAGCCCGGCGGTATCCCCGTACTCGTCCAGCACGATCGCGAGGGAGATGGAGGACTGGCGCATCTCGATAAAGAGGTCGGCAGTATTTTTGTGCTCGTAGGTGAAGTAGGGCTCGCGCAGCATGGAGCGGACGGAGAACTCCTCGTTGTCATCCTGCAGCAGAAAATCCTTCATGTTGATGATGCCGATGACCTTGTCGGTCGCATCCTCGTAGACGGGGAGGCGGGTGTACATGTCCCTCCGGAAGATTTCCAGCACCTCCGCGTAGGAGGCATCCGCCTGAACAAAGGTCATGTCAATCCGGGGAATCATGATTTCCTTGGCCTCTGCGTCGCCGAAGTCGAAGAGGTTGTGAATCATGTCCCGCTCCTCGTGTTCAATGACGCCGCTCTCCTGACTGACGTCTACGATGGTGCGAAGCTCCTCCTCCGTGATCTGTGACGCGGTCTTTTTCGGGTCAACCCGAAGCAGAAAGAGAAAACCGCTGGCCAGTTTGTTGATGACAAAAATAAACGGAGTCATAACAAGCATCAGCACTTCAATTACGCCTGAGATGGCGAGAGCCATGCGGTCCGCATAGATGGTCGCCATCGTCTTTGGGCTGACCTCGCCGAACACCAGGATGAGGAAGGTAAGTACGCCCGTAGCGATTCCGGCTCCCGCGCTTCCGAAGTGCTTTGAGGCAAGAGTAGTCGCAAGAGAGGAGGCCGAAAGATTGACAATGTTGTTGCCAATCAGTATGGCGGACAGCATTTTTCCGGAATCGTTTGTGACGCGCAGCACCCGGTCTGCCCGCTTGTCGCCGGATTCGGACAGCGTGCGCATGCGTATCCTGTTGACTGTAACCAGTGCAGTCTCCGCAGATGAGAAAAACGCGGAGAGAAAAATAAGTATCAGTATGCTGATAAGTTTCACTATGTCGCCGGAATCCAAATTACTGTCTCCTTCCATCAATGGTCGTCCGAGCTGTAGTTCGGAGCCTCTTTCGTGATGTGGATATCATGCGGATGGCTCTCGCGCAGGGACGCGGCCGATATCTTCATGAACCTGCCGTTTTCCTTCAGGGATTCGATGTCGGCGCAGCCGCAGTAGCCCATGCCGGAACGGATGCCGCCGACCAGCTGGAAGATGGTGTCCTCCAGTATTATCTTTGATCCGAAGGAGAGCGTGGCGATGACAGGGAATTCGGGAGTATA
>CAZNQZ010000231.1:1602-3902 GCA_964575245.1 uncultured Lachnobacterium sp.
GGCATCTGACTGGAAGTAACGGTCCTTGCTCCCGTTCTCCATGGCTGCGATCGAACCCATGCCGCGGTATACCTTGTATTTTCGGCCCTGATACAGCTCAAAGGTTCCGGGGGCCTCGTCGCAGCCCGCGAACATCGAGCCCATCATGCAGACATTTGCACCAGCCGCGATCGCCTTTGTCATATCGCCGCTGTACTTGATTCCTCCGTCTGCGATAATCGGTATGCCGTATTCCCTGGCGGCGGCGTAGCAGTCCATGATGGCGGTAATCTGGGGCACTCCGATGCCGGCGACCACGCGCGTGGTACAGATGGAACCCGGGCCGATGCCCACCTTGACGGCGTCCGCGCCCGCCTCAATCAGCGCTTTTGCGGCCTCTCCGGTTGCAATATTGCCGGCGATCACCTGCAGGTCGGGATATTTCTGCTTGACGGTGCGGACGGCGCTCAGAATATTTTTGGAGTGGCCGTGGGCACTGTCTACGACAATCACATCGACATGGGCGTGTACCAGTGCGTCCACGCGGTCCATCATGTTGCCGGTGATGCCGATTCCGGCGCCGCAGAGCAGGCGCCCCTGCGCATCCTTGGCGGACAGAGGGTATTTGATCTGCTTCTCAATATCCTTGATCGTGATGAGTCCCTTCAAATTAAAATTACTGTCCACGATCGGAAGCTTCTCCTTGCGTGCCTTTGCGAGAATTTTCTTTGCGTCCTCCAGAGTGATGCCTTCGGGGGCTGTGATCAGTCCTTCACTTGTCATGGAATCCTTGATTTTTTTGGAAAAGTCGGTTTCGAATTTCAGATCGCGGTTTGTGATGATGCCGACCAGCCTGCCGTTCTCCGTAATCGGAACACCGGAAATACGGAATTTTGCCATCAGGTTGTCGGCATCCTGCAGCGTGTTGTCGGGGGAGAGGGAAAAGGGATCGCTGATGACTCCGTTTTCCGAGCGCTTTACCTTATCGACTTCGTCTGCCTGTGCTTCAATGGACATGTTTTTGTGGATGATGCCGATGCCGCCCTGCCTTGCCATGGCGATTGCCATTTTGGACTCTGTGACGGTATCCATCGCGGCACTCATCATTGGGATGTTGAGTTGGATTTCTTTGGTCAAATGTGTCCGCAGGTCGATCATGTTTGGGGTGACTTCCGAGTATTGCGGAACCAGTAGGACATCGTCAAACGTGATTCCTTCGCCGATAATTGCGCCCATTTTTTATCCTCTCTTTCTGTATGGCTGTCTATAATTTTATTGATGATAGCAAATTCAGAGGTCAATGTCAAGATAAAAATTTGGCGTTCCTAAATGGAAGAAAGTGTGATAAAATGTTTGCAGCAAACAGACAGGGAGGGCGTTTATATGGACTTTCGGCCTTGCATTGACATACACAACGGCAGAGTCAAGCAGATTGTGGGAGGAAGCCTGCGGGAGGAGGGCGGCGGGGCACAGGAAAACTTTGTCTCCGAACAGGATGCCGCGTTTTACGCGCGCCTCTACCGCAGCCAGGGGCTGGTGGAGGGGCATGTCATTCTTCTGAACGCCAGGGACAGCGAATATTATGAGGCGACGAAGCGGCAGGCGGTACTGGCTCTGCGCGAATACCCGGGGGGCCTGCAGGCAGGCGGGGGGATCACGGCGGAGAACGCGGCGGAGTTTTTAGACGCGGGCGCGTCCGCTGTCATTGTCACCTCCTATGTGTTTCAGGGCGGACGAATCCATTATGGCAATCTTGAGCGGCTGGTCTCCGAGGTCGGGCGGGAGCATCTGGTTCTGGATCTCTCGTGCAGGCGGAAGGAGCGGGGCGAAGGCTACTATATTGTGACGGACCGCTGGCAGAGCTTCACCGACGCGCGCGTGACGGAAGAACTGATGGAGGAGCTGGGCGGCTTCTGCCGGGAATTTCTGGTACATGCGGTGGATGTGGAGGGAAAGGCGGACGGCATTGAGCGGGATCTCGTTGCGCTGCTGGGCGGCTGGGGGAAAATTCCAATCACCTATGCGGGCGGCATACACAGCTTCGCGGATCTGGATGACATTTATGAGCTCGGCAGGGGGCGGCTGAACCTGACCATCGGAAGTGCGCTGGATTTGTTCGGAGGGCCTCTGCCATACCTTGAGGTGCTCGACTATATAAAGGAGAAAACGCGATGAGCAAGTACGCAAAACAGGAAATTCTTGAGATGGTAAAGCAGGAGGATGTAGAGTTTATCCGGCTGCAGTTTACGGATATTTTCGGGGCGTTAAAGAATGTGGCTGTCACCGCAGGCCAACTGGAGAAGGCACTGGACAACCAGTGC
>CAZNQZ010000232.1:0-1251 GCA_964575245.1 uncultured Lachnobacterium sp.
CCGCAGATCATAAAGCTCCTTTTTTCCATGACCGTAGGGGAGCATCCTTCCCTTCTGCAAACGATCACACTCCGCGCGGCGGAGCTGCTGGTCGCGCTCATCTCCTATATACTGGCCGCGGGCATCGCCGCAATCCATCTGAACCTCGCACGCGGAAGAGAGATTACGCTTGACATGGTTCTCTGCGGCTTCCGGGAGCACGCTGACCGCTTTGTCCTGACCGGATTTTTTCATATACTGGCTACCCTGCTCGGGATGCTGCCCTTTCTCATTGGGTATGCCGTTCACCGGTTTATATTCAATCTAAATTATATAATTCTCGGTTTATTATTGACGGTGAGCGCTGTCATAACCGTCTTTTTGCTGCTCAACCTGTTTTTGACACTCTATCTGGTCATTGACCGGCCGGAGCTCTCCGTCGTAAGCTGCATCAAAAACAGCGTCGTATACATGCGCGCACACAAAAAGAGACTCTTCTATATTTATTTGAGCTTCTCAGGACTGCTGCTTGTATGCCTGCTCTCCTTCGGCATAGGAGTTCTGTGGGTTCAGCCCTATCAGGAGCAGACCCTGGCAAACTTTTATCTGGACATGACCGGACAGCTTGAAGCGCCCGCTAATGCTTCCTTTGGCGCCTCCAGGATTTTTCCTCCCACGCAGAATTGATAAACCCTCCCAGGAACAGTACATACATACAGCCGTACAGCCACACCATAATCAGCGCAATCATGGTCACGGTTCCGTAAAACGTCGCGTATTTCGTATATTTGTCCACGTAGACAGAAAAGAGCGAGGAAAAGATGATCCACGCGGCTGCGGCAACCGCCGCACCGGGTATCTGCGCCCTGACCTTTTGCTTTTTGTTCGGAAGCGCAATATAGAGAATCAAAAAAAACACGAACAGGATCGGAAGGCAAATCAGGATACGGAAATTCATCACATTCCCCCATTCCGGCAGCCAGTATAAAAATTTATTGTAGATATAATTTCCAAACACAATAATCGACAACATGGAGAGAAGCATCAGGGCAAACACCACGCTGTAGAGCATGGCGTACAGCTCCCGCACAATTATATTTCTGGTCTCCCTTGCCTGATACATGGAATTGAGACCGTTCTGAAGAGAGATAAACGCCTTGGCGCTCAAAAACAGGGCCGTGATAATCGTCAGTGACAAACGACCGCCGCTGCTCTCGGCATAGATTTCCTCCGTAAAGGAGGAAATGACGCCCCAGAAGGATTCCGGAATAA
>CAZNQZ010000232.1:1261-3859 GCA_964575245.1 uncultured Lachnobacterium sp.
GCCCAGTTTGCGAACGCCTCCGCCGTCAGTGGAGTCAGATCCAGCAGCGCAAAGAAAAACATCATAAAGGGAAAAAAGGAAAGTATCAGAAAGAATGCGGCCTGCCCCGAATACGCGGAAATGTCCCGCTGTGCAAACGCGTCGGTCACTGCCGAGGAGATCCTTCGTATCCGGTTCTTTTTTGCGACAAAGTTCATGCCGATCCCTCCTGCTATTTATTAAATCTTGACATAATTTCATCCATGATTGCTGCAGCCACCTCTGATTTGCTCATAATCGGAAGTTCCCTGCAGCCGTCCGCCGTGATAAGGGTCACCACGTTGGTGTCCGTGCCGAACCCCGCTCCCTTTGTCCGCAGATTATTGGCGACAATCATGTCCACATGCTTTTTGGCCAGCTTCTCTCTGGAATTTTCCAGCATGTGCTCCGTCTCCATGGAAAAACCACAGAGAAACGGACCGCCGCCCGATTCAAACCGGGCTCCCAGCCCTGCGAGTATGTCCTCCGTGCGCTCCAGAACGAGAACCGAATCCTCCGCGCTCTTTTTGATCTTTTCCTCCGCCGGAGCCGCCGGACGGTAATCCGCCACTGCCGCCGCCATAATGATCACATCCTGCGCACCGCATTCCGCCTTCACCGCAGACGCCATATCCGCGGCTGACACCACGGGAACTACCCTGACAAACGGCGGCGGCGCGATGGCCACCGGGCCGGTCACAAGCGTGACCTCAGCACCGCGCCACATACAGTTCTCCGCAATGGCATAGCCCATCTTTCCCGTGGAGTGGTTTGTGATAAAGCGCACCGGGTCAATCCGCTCCTGGGTGGGTCCTGCCGTTACCAGCACACGCTTTCCGGCCATATCCTTTGCGCAGGCAAGCTCACGGAGAATATAGGCCAGCAAGACCTCAGGCTCCGGCATTTTCCCTGCACCGGTATCCCCGCACGCCAGATAGCCGCAGGCCGGATCAATCACCGTCATCCCGTATTGTTTTATCGTGATTAAATTATCCTGTAAGATCGGATTTTCATACATATTGGTGTTCATTGCAGGCGAGATCAATCTCGGGCATTTACAGGCCATAATGGTAGTCGTCAGCATATCGTCCGCAATCCCATGCGCAATCTTTCCGATCACATTCGCGGACGCCGGAGCCACCAGAAAGAGATCCGCCCTCTTGGCGAGGGATACGTGCTCCACCTGAAACTGAAAATTCCGGTCAAAGGTATCCACCAGACACTTGTTCCCGGTCAGCGACTCAAACGTAATGGGGTTTATGAAATTGGTCGCATTTTTCGTCATGATCACCTGTACATCCGCGTGCAGCTTGACCAGCGCACTTGCAAGCCCTGCAATTTTGTATGCTGCAATACTCCCGGATATTCCAAGAACCACACATTTTCCACTCAACATAATTCTACTCTCCTGATCCGATCCTTTTTCCGCTTTCCCTACTGCGCCCTGAGGCTTCCTGCTGACTGCAGCCCGCAGCACGGCTCCGCGGTGAGAACCGCTCTGCCGATCGCCCTGCCCATCACCCAGGCGCTCAGCGGGCCCACCAGATTCACATCCGCCGCCTGCGAGCCTGTGGACACTGCATAAATCGAATCCCCGTCCATCATTGTGTGAACCGGACGGATCGCTCTGGCATACCCGTTGTGCGCCATGGACGCCACCTTGTTCAGGTGGGCCTTACTCAGCCCGGCGTTCGTCACAATGACGCCCAGCGTCGTATTCGCTCCCGCAAGCGCATGCACCTGCATGTTCCACGCTTCCTCAAAAAAGTCCGGCTCTGATCCCGACAGTCTGCCTGCCTCGTCCAGCGCGCCAGCCAGCTTTTGATTGGTGTCGATATCGTAGACATCTCCCAGCGCGTTCACCGCCACAATCGCTCCCACCTTCAGATCTCCCAGTTGTACGGCATAGGCTCCGATCCCGCTCTTCATGCAGCGCAGAGGCCCACGGTATTTCCCAACCGTGCAGCCGGTTCCAGCGCCCACATTGCCCTCCTTCATCACCGTATCCGCACATTCACAGGCATCATACGCCATATTCCGGTCAGGTCTGGCATCCTTGCTTCCGATGCCCAGGTCAAACAGCGAAGACTGACATACCAGCGGCACTCTTGCCACCCCCACATCCAATCCGATCCCCCGCTCCTCCAGATACTTCATCACGCCTCCGGCAGCATCCAGACCATAAGCCGAGCCGCCCGAGAGCAGTATCGCATGAACCCCCGCGGCGTCCGCCGCCGGATTCAAAAGCGGCGTCTCGCGGGAGGCCGGACCGCCTCCCCGCACATCCACTCCGGCGGGCGCCTGCCGGTCAAACAACAGAACCGTGCAGCCGGTCATCCCCTCATAATCCTGCGCCTGTCCGACGCGAAAGCCGCCGATCTCCATAATATTGATTTCTTTCATGATTCCCTCCTGAATCCATACAGGGGAGGCTCCCCTGAAAATCGAGCAGGAGAGAGTTATCGCCCCTGCTCGCCACGTGGCTCACATCCGGCATCGCCGGAAATTTTCCTTTTGCGGGCCTGTGCAATCGAGTAGGGGAGATTTTCTCTCCCCTCTCACACCACCGTACATGCCGTT
>CAZNQZ010000233.1:0-3856 GCA_964575245.1 uncultured Lachnobacterium sp.
ACTCTCCGGTGTACTGAAAAGCAGCCTCCACCTCAATCCCCTCGCTCTCACCCTTAAAGTAGATCACATCGTGGAGCACCTCCAGATTGCTGTTGATATCCTTGACAAAGCCCACGATGCCGTCCGGCTCATGATACTCGACATGCTCCACCTCGTCCTTTCTTCTGTCCTCGTAAACAATGGTCAGTGCAGGGTTCAAATACGCCGTCTCATGCATGCGGCTCTTGACCTCATCCTCCTTAAAGCGCGTGCGTTCAAAGATCTCCGGGTCAGGCAGAAAATTGATTTTGGTCCCGGTCTTTTTCGTCTTCCCGATCTTCGGGAGCAGGCCGTCCTCCAGCTCCACCACAGGATTTCCCCGCTCAAAGCGGTCGTGGTGGACAAATCCCCCCTGACTGATCTCCACGTCCATATAGCTGGACAGTGCGTTGACCACGGAGGAGCCCACGCCGTGCAGACCGCCGCTGGTTTTGTACACCGAGCTGTCGAACTTCCCGCCCGCGTGAAGCGTGGAAAAAACGATGCGCGCCGCGGAAACCCCCTTCTGGTGCATTCCCACCGGGATACCCCGCCCGTTATCCTCCACGGTGCAGGAGCCGTCCCGTTCCAGCGTCACCCAGATCGTATCGCAGGCCCCGGCCAGATGCTCGTCCACCGAATTGTCCACAATCTCGTAAATCAGATGGTTCAAGCCCTTAGTCGTGACACTTCCGATATACATGCCGGGCCGCTTGCGGACTGCCTCCAGCCCCTCTAAGACCGCTATGCTGCTCGCGTCGTACTTTGCCATTTTCCTCTACCCCTTTCCGTTTCCCTTGAACATCAGCTCATGCAGAATTTGCCTTCGGCAACTGCAATGAGGCCTGCCCTGATTGCAAATGAGCTGACATTACATGTCAAGTTTTCATAGAAAACTTGACACAACCACTACACATGTTTCATGTGGGCAATCACCATGACCGCAATGCGGAATGTCATCGCATCGTCAAAGGTCCGGATGTCCAGACCGATCGCCTTTTCGATCCGCTCCAGCCGGTACACCAGCGTGTTGCGGTGCACATAGAGCTGCCTCGCGGTCTCGGATATGTTCAGATTGTTTTCAAAAAATTTATTGATCGTGAGCATCGATTCCTCATCGTCTATAATATCCGGGATTTTGTCTCCGAATACCTCCTTGATAAACATCTCGCACAGACTCATCGGAAGCTGGTAGATGAGACGCCCGATACCGAGACGTCCGTAGGAGATCGTGTCGCGGTCCGCGTAGAACACGCGTCCCACCTCCAGCGCCAGACGCGCCTCCTGATAGGACTCGGCGATTTCCGGCAGCTTTCCAACCACGTTGCCGTATGCGATCCGCACCCTCACCATCGCCTCCGCGTGAAGGCTGTCCAAAAGGCGTCCGGCAATCTCCTCAAGCTCCTCGTCCAGCCGCTCCTCCTGCAGCGAGCTGACATCCTTTACAAGCACCACGCTGTGCTGATCGACGCTCGTCACGAAATCGCCCCTGCGGGTGTCTGCAAGGTTCCTCACAAGCTCCATCACCACGTCGTTTGCCTTGTTTCCGGTGTCGATCAGGTAGACCACGCGTGGAACCTCAGCGATATGATATTTTCTCGCCTTCCCAAAAATGTCCACCACCAGCATATTACCGAGCAGTATATTCTGGATAAAGCTGTTCCGGTCAAACTGCTCCGCGTAGCTTGCTGCCAGACCACGGATATGGCACAGAGCCATCTGCGCGCACACCTGCTGCATCTGATCCGTCACACGGCACACAAGGACATACTCCGTCTCCCCCTCAAGCTCCACCCGGTAAAGCCGCTCGGGCTTTGAATCGTCGCTCTCCTCCGCGGAGCGGATAAACTCCTCCACCCGATGCTCCAGCTCCTCTGTCAGTGCAATCCCATCCGACGCGACCGGCTTGGCCCTCGCACCGTACAGTGCGGTCTCCAGGCCGCTGGCCTCCCGGATTTCATATAGCGTATTCTGCAGCTTCTGATTTGACAGCATAAACTCCCCCCGCAATCTTTCCTCAAAAAACCGGGTGTAAACTACACCCGGTTAATCTACAGCTATTAATTTTAACTAACAAGCTGACAATTGTCAACTCGGTCTCTAATGTCGCGTACAGATTTTGTAACAGCTCAGGACTCGTTATTTGGCAGCCTCAAGCGCCTTATGCATTCCCGTAAAAAGCTCGCTGTATTTCAGCGTCTCTCCCTCGAACCGCGCAAGCGTGGTATAGAGCGTAAGCGGAATCTCTCCTCCCACGCTCCGCGCGGGTCCCTCCTTACCGCTGGCGATAAGGCATCCTCCCACGCTCTGCGCGGGTCCCTCCTTACCGCAGTAATTAAAGCACTCCCCGTTGTGCGCCGCTATGGCGTCGGCAATCTGCTGCGCGTATGCGGGGTCGCTGCTGTTTGTCAGAATGCAGAACTCATCGCCTCCAATCCGAAATACCACATCCTCCTCTCCCGCCGCGGCATCCATCCGCCGCATCGCCTCGATGATTGCCAAATCCCCTGCCTTTCTGGATATCTCGTTGATCGGTATCAGACTTTTGATGTCGCAGCAGACAAAATAGCATTCCCTTCTCTTCTGAAAAAGGTCGTACAGCTGGCTGATATCTACGTTTTTCCTTTGCTTCATATACTCGTCTCCTTCCTGAATCGGCTCCCGCAGCCGCGGGAACAGTTCCATAAACCTTGTTTGGCGAAACTCCGATGGATTACAGTTCCACACATTCTTAAACGCGCGCGTAAACGCCTCATGGGAGCTGTATCCGCACTCCATCGCAACACTGAGAATTGTCGTTTCCGGCTGCGCAGTGAGCAGCCTTGCCGCTATCATCATTTTGCGCCGGACAACATACTCGTGCACGGAGGTTGCATACACATACTGAAACAGTTTTTCCAGAGTTGACTTTGAACAGTAACAGGCATCTGCAATATCGGCAGTCTTAAAGCTTTCCCTCAAATGCACCTCGATAAATTCCAGACTGGCAATCAGTAGATCCATATTCTGCATCCGTCACGCCCCCTTTACGATATCGTACCCTTTTTCCATGGAAGGTATCTTTATTGTAGCATGCCGCAGGGAAAATTGTTTGATTTTTTGAATCACAAAAATATGAGCTGATCTCAATGATCAGCTCATACTTTACTCTCATATTTTAAGCGGTTAGTTTGTAATGGTCTGCTCGGTTTCCTTGTCGAATACGTGAATCTTGTTCGGGTCGAAGGCAAGCTTGATATGGTCGCCATAGCGCGCCGGAGTGTCGGAATCGACTCTGGCAGTCATGTTTGCACCCGCAACACTGTAGTACAGAAGAACCTCTGCGCCCAGAAGCTCATATCCGGATACGTCGGACTCAATCACGCTGCCAGAAAACTTCTCGATCATCTCAGGAGAATCCGAGATATCCTCCGGACGGATTCCGAACACGACCGTCTTTCCGGCATAGCCGCCGTCGAGCACCTTCTTGGACTTCTCGGCGGGAAGAGCTACCGAGAAACGGTCAAACTTCAGCACGGCGGTATCTCCCTCTGCCGCAACCTCCGCGTCGATGAAGTTCATCTGCGGAGATCCGATGAAGCCTGCAACAAACAGATTGTTCGGCTGATTGTACAGCTTCTGCGGGGAATCTACCTGCATGATCACGCCGTCCTTCAACACGACGATGCGGGTTCCCAGCGTCATAGCCTCTGTCTGGTCATGGGTAACGTAGATGATCGTTGCGCCCAGACGGTTGTGCAGGGAAGCGATCTCAGATCTCATCTGTACACGGAGCTTTGCATCCAGGTTGGAGAGCGGCTCATCCATCAGGAATACCTTCGGGTTACGGACAATGGCA
>CAZNQZ010000234.1:0-3832 GCA_964575245.1 uncultured Lachnobacterium sp.
TGCATAGTTGCTCGATTAAACTATTTTTTTGGAGGTACTTTTGATGGACAAGGGCACAGTAAAGTGGTTCAACAATCAGAAAGGGTATGGATTCATCACCGCAGAGGACGGACATGATGTGTTTGTACATTACTCAGGACTCAACATGGAAGGCTTCAAGTCTCTCGAGGAGGGCGCAGCCGTAGAATTTGAGATTACCGATGGCGCGAAAGGGCCGCAGGCAATCAACGTTGTTGTCGTGAAGTAAAGCTGAATATTGAATACAACAAAAAGCCCACACGGAAAGATTCCCGTGTGGGTTGTTTTTATGCGCAGGGGAGATTTTACGACCCTGCTCGATTGCCTGGAAACTGTCACTCAAATACCTGACGGATGCTGTCATAGTGCAGAAAGATCCCCTGCGCGGCAAGCGCTTCAATCTCAGCCCGCGACGCAAAGAGGAAGCCCTGCGTCTCCGCCTCCTGAAGTCTGACCTGAGACTCTTTTACATCCATCTCATACCGGTAGACATCCACAAAGTAATTGTCGCGCTTTTCGGAGTTTTCCCTGCGGTAGGTGAACTGATACCCTCCCGCCGCTCCGACAACGTCCAGCCCGGTCTCCTCGAGAATCTCCCGCCGCACGGCGGCCTCCGACTCCTCGCCCGCCATAACGCCGCCTCCGGGAATCTCCCACCAGCCCGGCGCCCACAGCTTGGTTTCTACGCGCTTTGTGATAAGAAAGCGGCCGTCCGGGCGCACAATCACACCGAGCACCGTCAGATGGTATTCATCCGCCTCAAGATCAAAGTGGTTGCGCTCCATAGTCCTTCCGGTGCGCTTTTTGTCCCGGTCATAAATATCCCATCGTTCCATGTCATCTCACATCCTTCTAATCAAAGAGCCGGATATCTTCCCGCTGTATCTCCTGAATCACCCCAACGGTTTTCTCATACAGCTCCTTCAGCCTCTGAAAATCGGCGTCATCCGGCATATTGCCCGCGCGCAGCGGTTCCACGACCGCAGAAATATTTTTCTCAACCGCAGTCAGGGAGAGGTTTGCCACCAGCCCCTTCATCGTGTGCGCCGCAACAAATGCATCCTCCGCATTTCCCTCAACCAGCCGCTCCTCCAGATCACGGAACAGACTGCGCTCAGGAATCTGAAACAGAAAGCGCTTGTACAGCGCCTCATTGCCCATGAACCGCGCCTTCGCGGAGGGAACGTCAATATACTCACTGTAGTCCATACTCTACTCCTTTTCTGCCAGAGAATCCGAAAGCAGTTCAATCATCGACCTCGCACTCTCAAAGCATTTCAGTATCTTCGGGTTAAATGTACCGCACTCACCATTCATAATCATATGGAAGGCCTGCTCCTTTTCAAATGCCTTCTTGTACACGCGCTTGCAGACAAGCGCGTCATAGACATCCACCACGGAGACAAGCTGAGCGCACAGAGGGATCTCATCGCCCACAAGCCCGTCCGGGTATCCCCTGCCGTCATAGCGCTCATGGTGGTAGCGCGCAATCTCGTAGGCCGCCTTATAATGCTCCGTATCCTGAACCGTCTCAAGCTTCGAGAGGATATCGCAGCCCTTCGTCGTATGCGCCTGCATGATCTCCCGCTCCTCGTCGGTCAGCCGCCCCGGTTTGAGCAGAATATGATCCGGACTCGCAATCTTTCCGATATCATGCAGCGCGGACGCCTCCACGACGGTTTTCATCCACTCTCTGGTAAATCCCTCGTCAGGATAAAGCTTCATATAGGACTCAGCCATAATGCGCGTCAGGCCCTTCACCCTCTTAATATGGGCTCCACTCTCCACATCGCGAAACTCCACAATATCGCTGACCGCCTCGATCAGATGATTATAAAAATCCTCAAGCTGATGCTCCCGCTCCGTCAGTTTCCGGTTCGAGCGGTCCAGAAGCTTCTGCAAATGTTCCCTGCTCTGGTACATCTCAACAGCATTCAACACCCTCTGACGCAAAATCGGGATCACAAACGGCTTGTTAAAAATATCAGTCACCCCTAATGAATAACACTTGAGAGCCGTCTCCTGATCCGTGTTTGCCGTGATCAGGATCACGGGAATCTTCTCCAGTGTCTGCTCGGCGTGAAGCACCTGCAGCACCTGATAACCGTCCACAACCGGCATCAACAGGTCCAGCAGAATCACCGCGAGATCGTTTCGGTAACGGTTGGCATAACGGATGGCCTCCTGACCGTTCTCCGCCATCAGGATCTCATATTCCTTCTCAAACACCTGACCAAGAATCGCGCGGTTTACCTCTTCATCATCTACTATTAAAATCTTATTTCTCATTTTTGGTTCCTTATTACCCAACTACTTGAACATATTTTAACAAAACCTATCTTTTGCCCTCCTGATGATACCACAAGTCTTCCGATTTGTCCACATCACTGTTCGGCGCATGTTCTGCGGATTTCCGGGAATACTGTCAGTAAACACATACAAGGAGGTCACAATGGAAGACAAAAAAACGCTGCTCAAGGGAACCGATGCCGATCCGTTCCCGAAACGGGTGATTGACGAGACGGACGACACACATGTGGAGGCCGTCCGGCAGAAGAGCCTTTACAACCATAACGGCAAGGCCCGCTGCGACAATAACCAGTTTTTTGAAAAACGGAGCAACCCCCTGAGCAGCAAGGGCAATTAAAAGCTATCCCGCCCGCTTACTGAAAAATATATCTGCAGAAATTGTATATGCCGCTGCTGATCGCCGGGTCACCGTGGTCGGAGCCTGGTATTTCCCACCACACATGCTCCACCTTGTTTTTTTCAAATATATTGTGGTAGCTCTTGGGGAACTGGCCCACCGTGCCGTCCTTGTCACCGCAGCAGATCATCAGAAGGATCGGCTTCTCATTGTCAAACACCAGCTCCTCCTCAGTGAACTGGCCCTCGTGCGCCATGGCCCAGTCTCTGCCCGGCACCAGACCGGGCGCAGGGGCGATGGCTCCCACATAGCCAAACAGGTCGGGCCGCTGCAGCCCAATTGCCAGCGACTCCCTGCCTCCCATGGAAAATCCCGCAATCGCAGTGTTCTCCCTGCCCTCCGCGATGGAGTAATTCTCCTTCATAAAGGGCATCAGATCCGTCACCAGATCGTTGACGAAATTGTCGTAGGCCGCCACGTTCTCTTTGTCGATGGCCGTGCAGGTATCCTGTGTCTTGCTGGCATACATATAGGGATAGACGACAATCATATCCTTTGCAATCCCCTTGGTCATCATGTTCTGAATGGTAACGCTGTTATTGTTCATGTCGTTCTGCGAGCCGAAAATCCCGTGCAGGACATACAACACCGGGTAATCCTTGTCCTCCGAATACCCCGCGGGCAGCACGATATTCACCGGCCTGTTTTTCTCACAGGTCGTAGAGTAATAGGTCGTCTTGATCACATTGCTGTACGTGACGTCGGAGTTTCTCTTAGTATATTCCGACGGGCACAAAATCTCAATCTCACAGTCCTGCATGGCAGTATCCTCCTTCTGCGTCTCAGAGTCCTGAGTTTCCGGTTTCTGACTCTCCTGCTCCGTCTGGGTCTCCGGCTTCTGACTCTCCTGCTCCGTCTGGGTCTCCGGCTTCTGGCTCTCCGGTTTCTGGCTCTCTGGCTCCGGCTTCTGGCTTTCCGACCCTGTCTGAGTTTCCGTCTTCTGGGTGGCATCTCCGCCTGTCTCCTGATTCCCGCAGCCTCCCGTCAAAACGAGGGACGCCGCGAGAACACCGACCGCCATTCCCTTCGCGCATTTCCTTTTCATCCTGTCTTTTCTGTACAAGCTTTTCTCCTCCTCTACAAATTATATGTTTTTGGGGGCAAAAA
>CAZNQZ010000235.1:0-3810 GCA_964575245.1 uncultured Lachnobacterium sp.
TGCGGGCCGCGCGGCGAGCAGGGTAGAAAAATCGCCCCTGCCCGGTTGCAGGGGCGATAAATTTCCCCTGTTCGATATGAGCTTCACAGAATAAACACAATCTTGTGTTACAAGAGAAAAAGTAATTGGAACTATGAGAAATGGAAAGGAGAAACAACGTGATTGAGATCAGCGGTCTGGTAAAAAAATACGGAGACCATGTGGCGGTGGATCATCTTTCGCTGACGGTGGAGCCCGGAAAAATTTATGGATTTCTGGGACCGAACGGGGCAGGGAAATCGACGACCATGAACATGATCACAGGATACATCGGAGCCACGGAGGGTACGGTGGCCATTAACGGCCATGACATCTTTGCTGAGCCGGAGGAGGCCAAAAAATGTGTGGGTTATCTGCCGGAGCTGCCCCCGCTGTATGTGGATATGACCGTGCGGGAGTATCTGAATTTTGTGGCGGATTTAAAGAAGCTGGAAAAGAGCCTCAGGAAACGCTATGTGGAGGAGGCGATGGCTACCACGGGGATTCGGGAGGTCTCCGGGCGTCTGATCCGCAATCTGTCCAAGGGCTACAAGCAGCGCGTCGGGCTTGCGCAGGCGGTTCTGGGCCTGCCGGAGATCATTATACTGGATGAGCCGACCGTCGGCCTGGATCCGGCGCAGATCATCGAAATCCGCGATCTGATCCGGGAGCTGGGGAAGAAGCATACCGTGATTTTGAGCTCCCATATTCTGACGGAGATCAGCGCCGTCTGTGACCATGTGTTTATCATCTCAAAGGGAAAGCTTGTGGCCAGCGATACGACGGAGAATCTGGTCAATCTCATGTCCGGCGCGCAGGAGGTTGTCCTGACGGTGAAGGCGGACGCCGGGGAATGCCGGACGGCATTGCAGGAGATCGACGAGGTGGAGCGCGTGGATGTGCTTGCGGAGGGCGGGGAATCCCAGCTCACCGTGTACGCGAAGAAGGGGGCGGACATCCGGGAAAAGGTTTTTTCTGTGATGTGCGACAGGAGGATTCCGGTGCTGGAGATGCGCACCACGGCGCGCTCTCTGGAGGATGTGTTTATTGAGCTGACGCAGGAAGGGGGAGATAACTGATGGTTGCAATATGGAAACGGGAGTGGAAAAGTTACTTTCAGAATGTGACAGGCTGGCTCTTTATATCCGCTCTGCTGGCTCTGTTCGGCCTGTATTTTTATAACACAAACCTGCGGGCGGGCTATCCGTATCTCTACTATGCGCTGAGCAATGTCACCATTCTGTTTCTGATTGCGGTTCCTGTGCTCACGATGCGCAGCTTTGCGGAGGAGAAAAAAAACAAGACGGATCAGCTGGTGCTCACGGCGCCCGTGTCGGTCGGCTCCGTGGTGTTCGGAAAATATCTGGCCCTCGTCTCTGTTTTTTCAGTCGATGTTGCAATCTATGCGCTGGCACCGCTTGTGTTGTCCTCCTTCGGGGTTGTGCCGATGGGGGAGAGCTATGTGGCCCTTCTCGGCTTCTGGCTGTTTGGCTGTGCCTGTATCGCGGTGGGGATGTTTCTCTCCTCGCTCACGGAGAGCCAGGTTATCGCGGCGGTCCTCTCCGTGGCAGTGCTGTTTGTCTGCTACATGATGCAGGGGATCACGGGGCTGATCTCGGCGGACGGAAACTGGCTGACTCTTGTATTGGGATGCTTTGACCTGTATTCGCCCTTTGCCGAATTCTGTGCCGGGAGCCTGAAAATCACCGGGCTGGTCTATTATCTGAGCGTGATTCTTCTCATGAATTTTCTGACGGTCCAGTCGATTCAGAAACGGCGCTGGAGCATGTCAAAAAAGAACTTTTCCACGGGTGTGTTCTCCACGACCTTTATCGTGGTTGCGCTTGTGCTGACAGTGGTGGTGAATCTCGCGGTGAACGCGCTTCCCTCCACCGTGACCTCCATCGACTGCTCTTATACGAAGCTCTACTCCATCACGGACCAGACGAAGGATTATCTGAAATCGCTGGACGAGGATGTGACGATCTATGTGCTGGCGGCGGAGAACCAGAAGGAGGCGCAGATTGACGAGATGCTTATGCGCTACGACGACCTTTCGAAGCATATCCGGGTGGAGTATGTCAATCCGTCTGTCAAGCCGGATTTTTACCGGCAGTACACGGAGACGGCCCCCAATGTGAACAGCCTGATTGTCGCGGGCGAAAAGCGCTCCAAGGTCATTGACTACTATGATCTTTATGTGTTTGATTACGATATGTACACCTATCAGAGTGAGGTGGTCGGATTTGACGCGGAGGGACAGATTACGAGTGCTATCGAGTATGTGACCATGGATTCCTCCAGCCTGCCGGTGATCTATATGATCGAAGGACACGAGGAGCAGCCCCTCGGCTCCGCCTTTGAGGAACTCATTGCCAAGGCGAACATTTCACTTACAAGTATTGATCTCTTCAACGAGGAGCGCGTGCCGGAGGATGCGGCGGCCATTATCATTAATTCTCCGCAGAAGGATTTCAATGAGGCGGATGCGAAGAAGGTGACCGATTATCTCAATGCGGGCGGTAAGGCGGTTATTACCGGGATTTATGGCTGCTCGGAGCTTGTGAATTTCAGCTCCATCTTAAAGGAGTACGGCCTGTCGTTCACTGACGGCATTATCGCCGAAAATGACAAAGAGTATTATTACAACTGGGGAGGGCCGCTGTATCTTCTTCCTGTGGTCAAGAATACGGATTACACGAAAAATATCGGAGGAAACCGTGTATATGTCCCGGTGAGTGCGGGAATCCTTCACACGGACGAGGAGGGCGTGAACTGCACGGTGCTCATGGAGACGACCGAAAGCTCCGTCGCGAAGAACGATCCCCAGAACATGCAGAGCTTTGAGCATGAGGAGGGAGACGACGAGGGGCCGTTTTCGATCGGGCTCGCGGTGACAAAGGAGGCGGAGACTGGCATGACGGAGCTCGCCGTGTTTGGCACACCCATAATTTTCAGCGATGACGCGAGCAGGCTCACCGGAAATAACGGGACGCTGTTTACGGATCTGGTCTCATGTATGGTGGGTGACGTGGAGCTGGCTTCCTCGGTAATTCCGCAGAAATCCTACTCTCTGGGCACGCTGACAGTGAATGCGTTCCAGGCGCTGCTGTTGTCTGTTGTGGTAATGTTCCTCGTGCCTGCTGCGCTTTTGATTATCGGAATTGTTATTTTTGCAGTGCGGAGGAAACGATAATGACGAGACAGAAAAAACAGTTTTTGCTGATGTGGATTTTTTTGGCCTTTTTCCTGATTGCCTTTTTTGGCATCCGCTATTACACGAAACGCGCGGCACAAAAGGAGCAGGATTCGCAGAAAATTGAGGCAGTGTCCCTTGATGTGGATGCCGTGGATGAGTTTTCCTATGTGAGGGAAGGGATAACCTATGCATTTACCCTGACTGACGGTGTCTGGACGTGTGACAGCGATCCCGGGCGGCGTCTGGACGCGGATAAAATTGCCGCTATGCTGGGGAGTGTGAAGCAGGTGGCTGCCACAGAGAAAATCGACGGGTATGAAAGCCTTGCGGATTTCGGGCTGGATGAGCCGCAGATGACGCTGTTCTTTACCTGCGGCGGGGAGGAGACGACCGTCGAGATCGGCATCCGCAATGAAATGCTCGACGGATACTATCTGAGAGTGGACAAAAAGGACCCCGTGTATCTGGTGGACTCCACTGTAACAAGCGCGTTTTCCAAAACGCTGGATGATCTGACTGCGGAGGAGGAAAATACAGAGACAGAGGCAGATACAGATACAGAGACAGAATCATAAAAAGCTCTTGGAAAATCC
>CAZNQZ010000236.1:0-3799 GCA_964575245.1 uncultured Lachnobacterium sp.
ACATTGTGCATCCCCCCTTCCTTTCGTCCGGAGGGAAAATATCCCTCCAATGATGGAGGGCAGACCGCCGTGGCTCTCTGGCTTTCCCATATCAACAATATAACGCTATTTTAAAAATCAGACAACTGTTTCTTATTTTTTCAGAAATGAAACATATAAAATTCTTACGATTAAAGAAACGGCGGTTTTTACCGCTGTTTCTTTTTTTTGTCAATTTTATGATTTCTCTTGCATTTTGTTACTGGATTCTTTATAATAAACACGTATCTAGGAATGTGCCCCGCACAGTATCCGGGCACACCTCATATAAACCATCATATAATAGGAGGGATTTGAAATGCACAACAAATTTTTAAAAGGAATTGCATCTGTACTCGGTGCAGCGCTTGTTCTCGGAAGTGTTGTCATGAGTGCCGTTCCTGCTAATGCCGCTACATCTACCAAGGGTTCTGACGGCTACGAGACCACCTACACTCTGTCTGAGCTGACATCCGTGAGTATGTCTGAGGGTGCCTCTGCCGACGGACAAAAACTCAGCTATACCGGACAGTACAACCAGATCTTTTATGCGATCCCGCAGGAAGTGATGGATGCAGGCCTGATCGGTTTCAAGGCCGCTTCCGGCACTTCCGGTGCAGATTTCGCGTTAAAGATCGTAAACGATGCTGATCTCTACACGGACATCGCTGTGGATTACAACAATGTAAGCGCATATCCGGTGATCACGGCTGACCAGAGAGCTACTGCCAATACAATTGACTTCATGAATCTGGCCGAGGGTGGCGCAAACGAGATTACGGTAACCGGCGCTGTCTTCATCACCGAGAATGCAGTCGGCGGTTCCAGCTCTGACGACACCAACACTGGCTCGGATGATACCAACACCGGCTCAGATGACACCAACACTGGCTCAGATGACACCAATACCGGTTCTGATAACACTAACACCGACAATGCTCCGAAGACTGGTGAGTCCATGAACGGCGTGCTGGTTGTAAGCGTACTTGGCGGCCTTCTGCTGATCGCAGCTGGCGGTATGATCCTTACCAGACAGCGCAAGAACAGATAATTTCCTAAAAAAGAAACGGCGGTTTTACCGCCGTTTTCTATTGAAGCTGTTTTGTAGCAGGAAGACGAAGGCTGAACTGTTGCGCAGTTTTCGTTCATTATACAGAATTTACTTGCTTTTTATTGCAGAATTCTGTATAATTAGAGCATAGAGGAGAACGTGTCCGGAGCGACATCTGGACACACTCCATACAAACTAATCATATTATTAGGAGGGATTTGAAATGCACAACAAATTTGCAAAAGGAATCGCATCCGTACTTGGTGCAGCGCTTATTCTCGGAAGCGTTGTCATGAGTGCCGTTCCTGCCAATGCCGCTACATCTACCAAGGTTGGGGACAACTACGAGACCACTTATACGCTGGCTGATTTTGAGCTTATCAATCAAGCTGATTCCGCTACAATCACCGGCAACAAAATTGAGTGGACGAACCATTGGGGCAATATCTTTTACAAGATTCCCCAGGAAGTTATTGATGCCGGTGTGAAAGGTTTCTATTGCAAGGGAACCATCGAAGGGGCTGGCAGTGATGTCGGTGTTGATTTAAAGATTGTCAATGCAGATGATATCTGGGGCACCGCGCTTGTAGATAAGTATACCAACACCTTTGACGGTGCAATCTCAGAGATTACAGCAGATCAGCAGGCTAACGCGACTGCTTTCTGTATCATGAGTCTGGGTGAAGAGAATGACTCGATGAGCGCTACTGTAGAGAATGTTATTTTCATTACCGAGAAGTCCGTTGGAGGCGACGATTCCAATACTGGTTCCGATAAGACCGACGAACCCAAGAACGACGACACGAAGACTGATGAGCCCAAGAACGACGACACAAAGACTGATGACAGCAACAACGCTCCGAAGACCGGAGAGTCTATGAACGGTATGCTGGTTGTCAGCGTACTTGGCGGACTTCTGCTGATCACGGCTGGCGGCATGGTTCTTACCAGAAAGCGCAATAACAGATAGTCTCAAAACAAAATTTCCTAAAGAAACGGCTTTTTTTCGCCGTTTCTTTTTTTCAGATTTTTCTTGCAAACCACCACATAATTTCGTATAATGAGTATATACGGAGGAAAGAGCCGAGTGCAGAATCCGGCTCTGCCTCACATTAAATATTATTAGGAGGGATTTGAAATGCACAACAAATTTGCAAAAGGAATCGCATCCGTACTTGGCGCAGCGCTTGTTCTCGGAAGCGTTGTCATGAGTGCCGTTCCTGCCAATGCCGCTACATCCAAGAAGGTAAGTGACGGCTACGAGACTACGTTTACCGCTCAGGAGCTTAAGCAGGCGGAGGATATGTTCGGAGAGTGCACCATTGCCAATGCGGCAGACGGCGCTATTACGATCACTCTTCCGGCCCAGTACAATCAGGTATTCTTCAATATTCCTGAGGGAGTTATCGCAGCAAACTTTAAGTCTATGACCATTGCGACCGGCGACAGCGATACCGGCTATACCTTTAAGCTGACCGACAAGAATGGAACAGACGGCGCTATGCGTGGAGTTATGGCCGACTACCCCAGTGCGAACTACATCCAGAAGGATGCTTCTTATATCGATCCGTGGGGTGGAGATCCGGCTGCTACCGAAGCAGACTTAGACAAAGTTCTTTTCATCGACATTATGAACGGCAGCGAGGGTTCCAACACTGTAACCTTAAAGAGCGTTACGATCGTTACCGAGAAGGAAATTGCAGGAATTGGCAGCGGCGACAGTTCTGGCTCAGGCGACACCAACACCGATGATCCTAAGACTGACGATACCCCCAAGACCGATGATACTCCCAAGACCGACAACGCTCCGAAGACCGGCGATTCTTCTATGAACGGCGTTCTGGTTGTATGTGTACTTGGCGGACTTCTGTTGATCACTGTTGGCGGCATGGTTCTTACCAGAAAGCGCAACAACAAATAGTCTCAAAGCGAAAATTTCTTGAGAAACGGCGGTTATCCGCCGTTTCTTTTTTGATTTTAGCTTGCAAACTACCAAATAATTTCGTATAATAAAACATACGGTGAGAAGAGCCGGGTGCAGTATCCGGCTCCGCTTCACATAAAATATTCTATTAGGAGGAATTTGTAATGCACAACAAAATTGTAAAAGGAATCGCATCCGCACTTGGCGCAGCGCTTGTTCTCGGAAGCGTTATCGCAAGTGCTGTTCCGGCCAATGCAGCTACATCCAAGAAGGTTAGTGACGGTTATGAGACCATCTGGACCGCTCAGGAGCTGGTACACGCAGAAGATCAGACATTTGAGGGCGTAACCATTGCCAACGGGGCTGACGGCGCTGTGACGGTATCTTTCCCGGGTCAGTGGAAACAAGTGTTCTTTAACATCCCGGAGGGAGTCCTTGCGGCTAACTGGAAGTACGTGACCTTCGACATCGACGGAAGCGACTACAATGTTAAGCTGACCGACCTCAATGGCACGGACGGCGCGATGCGCGGCGTCGTTATCGACTACAACAGCCCGTGTTCAATCATGAACGACATGTCCTATGTCGATCCCTATGGCGGAGATCCCGCTCCTGCGTCAGCCGACGAACTGAACAAGGTTCAGTATCTGGACATTATGAGCACCAGCGAGAGTGAAAATTCTGTAACCTTCAAGAGCGTTACGATCGTTACCGAGAATGAGATCCCAGGCATTAGCATCGACGAGTCTGGCAAGACCGATGAACCCAATACGGATGACACCAACAAGACCGATGAGCCTAATACA
>CAZNQZ010000237.1:0-3797 GCA_964575245.1 uncultured Lachnobacterium sp.
TGAGTATAATGTAGCTATTGAGGTTTTTCGATCAGCGCAAAAGAGGAAATAGGGATGAGATTTGTTTTTACGGAAAAGGGCTTTTATCCGGAAGAGAATGGCATACTTTCAGAGGAGCTGCAGACCTGGCGGAGTGAGTTTGAAAAGGACAGGGAGTACGCGTGGTACTTGCTGGGCTTAAAGGGATGTCCGAAGTACGCGGATATTTCCATGCGTTTTCTTTGCAGGGTGGCGGAGAGATATTTTGAGCAATTGACCTCCCTGCCGGAGCTGGAGCTCTCCAGAGAGAACACGCAGCTTCGTCCGGACGCGGAGACCATTGCTGCGCTGGAGGCCGGAGTGCCGTTTGTGATTGGGGCTGAGTATCTGGACAGCAAATGGTTTGGCCGTGCGTTTGCCGTGTTGCACGATATTTTTCAGAGAGAAATAGCGGCATATCCGGGCACAGTCGCGATGTATCTGGCGGAGCAGAGCCAGCAGCTTCGCGTGCCGGAGCGGATTTTTTTCCATCTTGTCGAGAGTGCGGAGGAGAAGGGCTATCCCTTTGCGTTTCTTGCAACCTATGCCACAAAGGACAGGGGGAGAAGGATTAACCATATGCCGCTGCAGTATGCGCTGGTGGAGTATCAGGCGGAGCGGGAAAAGCTCTTAAAGCTTTTAGCCTGTCTGAACAAGGCTGCAGAAACCTCCGAGTTTGTCCGGGAGGCGGTGGAGAGCGGGGAAATGTTTCATCCTCTGCGGCTTACGGCGCAGGAGGCCTATCAGTTTTTAAAAGAAATTCCCGCGATTGAGGAGGCGGGCATATTGTGCCGTATTCCCAATTGGTGGAAACGGCAGGCCTCCATGGTTCATATGAATGTGTCGATTGGGGATGAGCAGCCCTCCTTTTTCAGTTTTGATTCGATTCTGTCCATGACGCCGCGTCTGGAGGTAGATGGGATGCCTCTGACGAGAGAAGAGATTGAGCTTTTGCTCAAGCAGACGGAGGGGCTGGCGTTTCTGAAGGGCAAATGGATTGAGGTGAACCACGGGAGACTGGAACAGCTCCTGCGGGAGATGGATGAGCTGGGAGAGGGCATAACATTTCTTCAGGCTCTGCGCGGGAGTGCGGCGAATGTATTGCCAGAGGATGAGGGGGCGGTTATTTCCAATGGAAAGTGGCTTGCAGATCTGCTGCAGAAGCTCCGAAAGCCGGAGACGATGCGCAAGGCAAAGGTTCCGGCAACCGTGTGCGCCACTTTAAGGCCCTACCAGAAGAATGGATATACCTGGCTGAATTATATGAATGAGCTGGGCTTTGGGGCCTGTCTGGCGGATGACATGGGGTTGGGTAAAACGCTTCAGGTGCTGACCTTTTTGGAGAAGCTTCGGAAAGGGAAAGACAAAAAGCGTGTTCTGTTGGTAGTCCCCGCGTCTCTTCTGGGCAACTGGAAACGGGAGGCGGAGAAATTTGTTCCGGACATGCCCGTCCATATTCTCCATGGCGGCGGCGCGGCTGCGCTGGCGGAGGAATTAAAGCAGACGGAGCCCTTCCTGTTTATCACAACATACGGGATGACGGTGAGAGTAAAGGAGTTTGCGGAGCAGACATGGGATTGCGTGATTTTGGATGAAGCGCAGGCGATCAAGAATCCTTCTGCCAAGCAGACCCATGCCATCAAGAAAATTCCCTCCCGGATGCGTCTCGCCATGACAGGCACGCCCATTGAAAATGATCTGACGAACCTCTGGTCCATTTATGATTTTATTGACAAGGGGCTTCTGGGGAGCTTCGCAGATTTTAAGGAATACACCAAAAGGCTGGCGGGAGAGCCGGAGGAATATGCACATCTGAAATCCATGATATCTCCTTTTATGCTGCGGAGACTCAAGACGGACAGGAGGGTGATTTCTGACCTTCCGGAGAAGGTGGAGGCAGTGGATTATGTCAGCATGAGCAAAAAGCAGATTGTGCTCTACAGCAAGCGGGTAGCGGAGCTTGAGGAAAAGGTTCTAAAGCTGTCAGGCCTGGAAAGAAGCGGGCTGTGGGGGGGGGCGCGGACGCATTTGAAACAGATCTGCAACCATCCGGATCAGTATTTGGGACAGGAAAAATACGCGCCGGAGGAGAGCGGAAAATGGGAGATGCTGAGAACGATCTGCACAACGATTTACGAGAAAAGGGAGCGTGTTCTGGTATTCACGCAGTTTAAGCAGCTGACCGATCCTCTGTCGGAGTTTTTGGAAACGATTTTTCAGAAGAAGGGATTTATACTCCACGGAGGTACGCCAGTGAGCGCAAGGAGCCGGATGGTGGAGGAATTTAACGGCGAGGACTATATTCCCTATATGGTTTTGTCGGTCAAGGCAGCTGGAACGGGACTGAATCTTACGAGTGCCAACCATGTGATTCATTTTGACCGCTGGTGGAATCCGGCTGTGGAAAATCAGGCGACGGACCGCGCATTTCGGATTGGACAGAAAAAGAATGTTTTTGTGCACAAGCTGGTCTGTGAAAAGACGATTGAGGAAAAGATTGATCAGATGCTGAAGTCGAAAAGAGAGCTGGCGGAGAATGTGATCGGGGGAGGCGGGGAAAACTGGATTACCGATCTCAGCAACGAGGAGCTGCTCTCGGTGTTGCGGCTTGACATATAGGCAGTGTAATTTCTTCGGAGCATATTTATGCGCAGAGGCGATTATGTGCCCCTGCCCGATTGGGTAGATGTTCAAAAGCAGGGAGAAATGATATGAGTAAGTATTGGGAGGGTGCTGTTTACGAGCAGCCGTCCGAAGATAAAATCAGAAAAAACGCAGCGGATACAGTAAAAAAGGAGAAGAAGAAGGGAAAAACCCTGTCTCCGGTCATCATAAGCGGCAGGACAATCGCGAAGGAATGGTGGGGGAAGGCGTGGTGCGAAAATCTTGAGCAGTATGCGGATTATGAGAGCAGGCTTGACCGGGGAAAACGATATGTCAGAACCGGGGCAGTGGTGGATCTTCAGATACAGAAGGGTAAGATCATTGCCAAAGTGCAGGGGCGCAGAAAGACCCCTTACAAGGTAGAGGTCAGGATCAGCCCGCTCTCAGAAGCCCGCTGCCAGAAGATTATTGCCCTGTGCGGAAATAAGATACAGAATTTGCAGGCGCTTATGGAGGGCGATTTTCCCGAGGAGCTCAGGGAGGCTTTCCTGCAGCAGGGAGGGCTGTTTCCCGAGCCAAAGGAGATTGGTTTCAGCTGCAGCTGCCCGGACTGGGCGCTTATGTGCAAGCATGTTGCTGCAGTTTTGTATGGCGTGGGTGTCCGGTTTGACGAGAACCCGCTGTTGTTTTTTGAGCTGCGGGGGCTGGAAGTGGGACGACTGATCGATGTAACTCTGGCGGACCGAGTGGAGAAAATGTTAAAAAATGTGGACCGGCCCAGCGAGCGGATTATCCGGCGGGAGGACTACCTGAAAATATTCGGTCTGTAGTTTCAGGGTTATTCGTGGTATCGTCGGGGTAAATTACCGATTGCTAATGAGGGATTTCAGCCCTTTTATATCTTTATAACTGAAAACTATGAGGAATATAAAAACACAACGGCCGATAAGTTTTTAAAATTGTAGGCTAAGTTGAAATTAACAGATTTTATATATGATATGTGAGAGATACCACATTGAGCGTTTGGAAAATGCTTTTGAAGATATTGACAGACTTGCTGCAGAAAGACAAGCATAGCTCTATACCGCAGAATATGTTTCCTCAGAAAGGATATAATTCATGAACCTTGCCGCCTACTGCCGTGTCTCCACCTATGGTTGTAACAATAAGGAACG
>CAZNQZ010000238.1:0-3761 GCA_964575245.1 uncultured Lachnobacterium sp.
TGCAAAATATATAATTCTGTGGTACAGTAAAGATCGAACACATGTTCTATCATTATGAGGAGATACTATGACATTGCACACCGATGAAACCAGCCTGCTGATGCGAAAGCTGACTGTCCTGTCAGATTCCGCCAAATATGATGTTGCCTGCACCTCCAGCGGCGTTACACGCGCCGGAGACGGAGTTCATACCGGCAATGCGAGGGGCAGTGGAATCTGCCATGCCTTCACCTCGGACGGGCGGTGCATCTCCCTCTTAAAGATTTTGCTCACAAACGAATGTATTTATGACTGCAAATATTGCATCAACCGCTGTTCCAACGATGTCCCTCGCATGCAGTTTACCCCGGAGGAAATCTGCCTTCTCACGATGGAATTCTACCGGCGCAATTATATCGAAGGGCTCTTTTTGAGCTCCGGCATTCTGGAGTCCCCAAACCACACCATGGCGCTGCTCTACGAGACGCTGCTCCTTCTCCGGAAAAAATATCACTTCCACGGCTACATCCATGTGAAGTGCATTCCCGGTGCCTCCCCGGAGCTGACTGAGCTGATTGGCTATCTCTGCGACCGCATGAGCATCAATCTGGAGCTTCCAACCGCGGACGGGCTTCGCAAAATCGCGCCAAACAAGGTCCGCCGGAACATTTTGGGGCCCATGCGCATGATTCAGAACGGCATACGGGAGAGCCGCTCCTGCCACGGGATTTCCAGTATGAAGTCCCAGGTGGGCATTGATGAAAAGACCTACTATACACAGCTGGCGGAGATCAACGACAGCTATGCCCGCCTTAAAGATGAGCGCAAATATCTGCCCGCGGCACCCGCGGAGCCGGAGCTTTGCAAGCCCGCGACTGCTGCGCCCGCGTCTGTCTCAGGGCTGCGGCACCCGGAGCGCTACTTTGTCCCCGCCGGGCAGAGCACGCAGATGATCATCGGCGCCACCCCGGAGACCGATTATCAGATCATTTCGGTCTCCGAGGCGCTGTACAAAAATTTTGATTTAAAGCGGGTGTTTTACTCCGCCTTCATTAATGTGAACATGGACAGCTCCCTCCCCGACACTTCCACGCATCCGCCCCTGCTGCGCGAACACCGTCTCTATCAGGCGGATTTTCTCCTGCGCTTCTATGGGTTTCAGGCCAATGAACTGCTGTCGGAAGAGCATCCAAACTTCCATGAGCAGATCGACCCCAAATGCAGCTGGGCCGTCCGCCATCTGGAGCAGTTTCCGGTGGAGATCAACCGGGCGGACTACTACACGCTGCTGCGCGTGCCCGGTATCGGCACCAACAGCGCACGCCGGATTCTGGCCGCCAGACGCCATGCCAGCCTCACCTTTTGCGACATCAAACGAATGGGCGTGGTTCTCAAGCGGGCACAGTATTTTATCACCTGCGGGGGCCGTATGCTCTACCCCACCCGGCTTGAGGAGAACTATATCACAAGACACCTGATCTACAACGAAAAACCCGTCCTGTCCTCCGGCTCCGCACCGGCCTTTCGGCAGATGAGCCTGTTTGATATGGATGCAGTGTAAATAAGGAGGTATTTTATGCAGGAACAGTTGATTATCCACTGTGAAGATTCGATCGACGGAATTTATACGGCAATATACGAGGGATTCTGCCACAAAAAGACGCTGGAGCAAAGGGAACCCTATCAGGACTCCATCCGGATCTGCCCGGGGGACGAGACGAGCGGTTTTCTCTTTGCAAAGGACATTTTTGTCTCCACGGACCAGGTGAAAGCACAAAAAACAGTCGATGCCATTATCCGCAGGCTGGGCTATTCCGTGCATGAAACGCTCTTCCACGCACTCTGCCATTTTGACGAGGAGCGTGCCACGATCGCCTTCGGCTTTCTGACGCGCGCCTTTCCCGTCGGAGGACGGATCATGGAACACCTCTCTGACCCTTATGTCATGCGGATCATGAAGCTGCGCCGGAAGGTCTACCGGGAGACGGACAAGCTACGAGGATTCGTGCGCTTTCAGGACACCGGCTCCTTTCTGTACGCACAGATCGAGCCCAAATGCTATGTCCTGCCAATCCTCGCGGACCACTTTGCCGACCGCTATCCCGGCGAAAGCTTTATGATCCACGACAGGAAACACAGAACCGCCCTCCTGCACCCGGCGGGCAGGCCCTGCTTTCTCTCGGCGGATTCATTCCTCTCTGCAGAGTGGCTGCAGGAGAACGGCGTTGGTCTGTCCGACCCCTTTGAAGCGCTCTGGAAACAGTATTTTCACACTGCGGCGATCGAAGCGCGCAAAAATGAGCGCTGCCAGAGAAACACAGCGCCCATTTGGTATCGAAAGCATATGTTGGAATTTGAGGAAAACTCCTCTGTTCGTCAGCCGTAGACCACCGCCTACAGTCTCTTTATAAGCGCCTCGCGCGCCTCCTCATAGCCCGGCTTGCCTAAAAGAGCAAACATGTTCTTCTTATAGCTCTCCACGCCCGGCTGGTTAAACGGATTCACGCCCAGCAGATATCCGCTGATACCGACTGCAAACTCAAAGAAATAAAAGAGCTCTCCCAGATAGAACTCGTTCTGCTCCGGGATTTTGACCATAAGGTTTGGCACATTGCCGTCGGTGTGCGCCAGGATAGTCCCGTTCATGGCGCTCTTGTTTACGAAGTCCATATTCTTTCCGGCCAGATAATTCAGACCGTCCAGATCCACCGGCTCCTTGTTGATCACAATCTCCTCGCGGGATGCCTCAATATTCAGCACCGTCTCAAACATGATACGGGCGCCGTCCTGAATAAACTGTCCCATGGAATGCAGGTCGGTGGTCAGGTCAACGGACGCCGGGAAGATTCCCTTCTGATCCTTGCCCTCGCTCTCCCCGTAAAGCTGTTTCCACCACTCAGACACAAAATGGCAGGCAGGCTCATAATTCGCCAGCACCTCTACACTCTTTCCCTTGCGCAGCAAAATGTTGCGGACCGCAGCATATTTGAGCGCGTCATTCTCTGCGAACGGCTTCTCCAGAGCGAGACGCCTGCCCTCTGCCGCGCCCTCCATCAGCTTGTCCAGATCAGCGCCGCTGACTGCGATCGGGAGAAGGCCCACAGCGGTCAGCACGGAGAAACGTCCGCCCACGTCGTCGGGAACTACGAAGCTCTCATAGCCCTCCTCAGTGGCAAGCTTTTTGAGCGCGCCCCTCTCCTTGTCGGTAGTGGCGTAAATGCGCGCAGCCGCGCCCTCTTTCCCGTACTTCTTCTCCAGCATTTCCTTAAATACGCGGAATGCGATCGCAGGCTCTGTAGTGGTGCCGGATTTCGAGATAATGTTCACGGAGAAATCACGGTCTCCGATCACGTCGATCAGGCCCTTTAAATATGTGCCGCTGATGCTGTTGCCCGCATAGTAAATCTCAGGAGTCCCCCGCCGTTCCTTCGGGAGGTTATTGTAAAAGCCATGGCGCAGAAACTCGATCGCCGCTCTCGCTCCCAGATAGGAGCCGCCGATGCCGATAACCACCAGCACCTCGGAATCCGACTGGATTTTCGCCGCCGCTTTCTTGATGCGCGCGAACTCCTCTTTGTCGTAATCGACCGGAAGATCAATCCACCCCAGAAAATCATTGCCCGCCGCAGTTCTGGAAAGCAGCTGCTCCTTAGCGCCCGCAACCAGCTTCTCCATATAAGAAACTTCCTCGTCGCTGATAAATGCGCCCGCCTTGGAATAATCAAATGTTACCTTGCTCATATCCCCACTCCTTTTCTTGAATTTATTCTGGTAATATCATA
>CAZNQZ010000239.1:0-3742 GCA_964575245.1 uncultured Lachnobacterium sp.
TTGCAGAACGCCGCCGCATCCGGCTTCTCCTCTACAAATTTTTCAATCAGAAGCCGGATTTCGGATTTTTCCGCATATCCGATATCCTCCAGAGAGTCCTGGCTCTCTGCGGTGGACTCCAAAAGCGCCTCCACGGAGAGCTCCGGCTCCGGCTCGACTTCCTTCTGTTTTCTTGTGCTGCGGAACACAACATATCCCAGCAGGGCAAAAATCAGCACAGTGAGCGCGATCTGCAGAATGTCCGTTACGCCGATCCGGCTTCCGTCGGAATCCTTGAACATCGGCTTTTCAATGCAGATGAACTCTACCGCGGACTCAGCGCAGTTGACGATCTTGGACACAGCGGAGATATAGCTCGGATCAACCTCCACCTGTGTATTGTCCGCATGCGCCGCCTTGAACTGTTCCCAGGTCAGATCCCCCAGCTCGCCGTTCGCGCGGACCACATCCTCGTCGTAGATGACATGGCGCACGGCGACAACCGCTGCGGAGCAGTTATCATAGTTGATTGTGCCCCCCTTGTTCTCCGTCGTCGTGACCTGTTCGTTGTTGTCGTATGTAGTCTCCTGTTTGGAAACCGACCACTCGCCGTCGGTCGTCCCGGTGTAATAGCTGGTGTCGTCGTTGTTGCTGGTCGTCCCGGGGACGCCGTCCACGGCGCCGTTGCCGGATGCGCTGTATGTATACTGCTGTTTGACCTCCCCCGTGTCCATACCGTCGTTGTGCCAGAAACGGTGAACCACATCCGTCACGCTGCTGAAGCTCATGTCTACCGAGAGGCCGACCTCCACGTTGGAGAACAGCCCGGACTGCACCAGGGCATCCTTGATCTCGCGCTTCATTCTGGCAGCCTCCTGCTCCTTCTGGTCAAGCTGGGCGGAAATCACCGAGGAATCACTGTCCTGATCCGCCCCCGAATAGAGGATTCTGGAGGTTGCCTGATCCAGAATCGTCACATTGTCGGTCGTTTCATTGCCGAGCTGGGTCGCGATAAACCGCGCGACGGAGTACGCCTGATCCGCGGACATGGCCCCCGCCAGATCCAGGCTCACACTCGCCGAGCTCTCCTGCATCCGCGAGAACAGGGTCCCGTCGTCATTTGCGATCTCCAGAGAGACCGTGGCGGAGTTGATCAGCTTCTGCGCCGCAAGATCTTCCTCGAGCTTCGTCTCCAGAAATTCGCGATACTGCTTCTGCTTATCCGCAGACGTGGTGGAAAACCCGCCGTTCAGATAGTCGGACAGCTTTGCGCGCGAGGCCGTGTAGCCGTTGGTTGCAATATCGTTGGAGCCCAGCAGCATATTGGCATCGGACTCGTCGTTTTTGTCCACGAAAAATTCCAGTGAATTCTCGATGCGGTACTTGATGGAGCTGTTTGAATTCAGAAGCTCGCGGACCTGATTGGCTTCCTTGTAGTTTGCCGCCGTATACAGCGGCACATACACCGTCTTCGTCATGACGACCGCCAAAATCACAAGTGCAAGGATGACCACCGCCGTCAGGCTGGCCATGAGCGCCTTCTGTTTTGTCGTAAATTTTTTCCACCATTCCAATATTCGATTTAAGATCTTCTGTACCTGTTCCGGCATGATTAAAATCCTCTCTTAGTAACCTTAAACCTGCATCTGCATAATCTGGTTGTATCCCTCAATCAGGCGGTCGCGCACTGCTACCGTGTACTGCAGCGCAATATTCGCCTTGGACGCCGCGATCATCAGATCGTGCGTGTTCTCCGACTCTCCCAGGGCAAATTTGACCTTCTCCGCCTGCGAGGCATGCTGCAGCTCATCTGTCTCGCTCAGGGATTTCATCATGGCATCAAAAATTGTGCCGAATGTATCTTTGTCCGACTTTACGAGGGACTCTTTTTCCGCAAAGGTCTTCAGGTACTCCGAAGACACGCTGCTCAAACCTGCGATATCCATTCCCCTATCTCCTCACTATTATGCCTGGCCGATGCTCAGCCCGGTCTTCGCCATACTCTTGCTCGCCTCAAACGCCGTCGCATTCGCCTCGTAGGAGCGCTGCGCGTCGATCAGATCCGTCATCTCCGTTACCGTGTTCACATTCGGGTAATAGACATACCCGTTCTCGTCAGCATCCGGATGCGCGGGATCGTACTCCTTGATAAAATCCGTCTTGTCATCCTCCATCACGCGCGTCACCTTCACGCCGTTTCCGATGGCTGGGTTTTTGGAAGTGGAGAAAAACTGGCTGAAGGGTGTCACGTTCTTCTCGCGGAAGGTCACGATCTTGCGGCGGTAGGGATCCTCCCCCGCCTTGCGCGTCGTGTTCACGTTCGCGATATTCTCCGCGATAATGTCCGTGCGGAACCTCTGCGCCGTCATGCCGCTGGCGCTGATATTAAAAGCCTGAAATAATCCCATATGTATTTCCTCCTGTCACACTGTCAGCTCAGAACCGTCTTCATCGCAGTAAATTCCTGATTGATGCTGAGCGTCAATGCCTGATAGCGCAGCTGCTCAGATGCCAGCTCCACATTCTCCGTGTCAATATCCACATTGTTGCCGTCCATACGGTAGGAATAGCCGGCCATATCCGTGTAGGTCATGGGCTCCAGCTCCCTCAAATCGGCCCCGTTCACCTTGGCGTCGAGGGACTCATAGCGCCGGTAGTCCAGCTCCTGCTTAAGAAGGGTCTGAAAATCCAGATCCTTGCGCTTGTAGCCGGGGGTGTCGTTATTCGCAATGTTGTTCGCGATCAGCCCCTCCCTGCGCCAGCTTGCATCCGCCGCCTTATCCAGCACGTTTACATAGTTGAATGCGTTTGTACTTATCATGATGCACCTCCTGTAAAAATCTTACATCTTGTGCCTGAAAACACACCATCATACTAATTATAGTTGATATCGGAAAAAACACAAGAACTTTTTCTAATTTTTTTTGGAAAATATGGAAAAAAAGACCTATATCTTGTATACGTCCTTTTATCTTTCCCCATTCCATGGTATATTCAGTTAGCTCTTCCTGGCATTTTTGCTCTTGATCTCCGCGAGCTCGTCAAATACCACATCGTTCACAACCTTAATGTAGGTTCCCTTCATCCCGGAGGACCTCGACTCGATCACCCCCGCGCTCTCAAACTTGCGGAGCGCGTTGACGATCACTGATCTCGTGATGCCCACCCGGTCCGCGATTCTGCTGGCAACAAGGATTCCCTCCCTGCCGTTGAGCTCGTCAAAGATGTGCGTGATCGCCTCAAGCTCCGAAAAGGACAGGGTATTGATCGCCGATTTGACGATCGTCACCTTTCTCGCCTCCTCCGCGCTCTCCTCGTTGACGGAGCGCATCATTTCCAATCCGACCACGGTAGTCCCATACTCCGTGAGAATGATGTCGTCAATATCGTATTCCCTGTCGCTCCGGTACTCAAAGAGCGTGCCGAGCCTCTCTCCGGCGATGTCGATGGGCGTGATGATGGCGCGGTACCTTCTGGAGTCGTCGCCAAAGCCAAGCGTCTCCAGATTCACATTTTCCTTCGTCGAGAGAATGCCGAGCAGGCGTTCATTCAGCTCGGGGTCGATGTAATCGCCAACCTCGTCCACAACCAGTTCCTTTAAGACCTCGACCCCCCTGCAGCTGCTGGAGCCAAGCACCTTTCCCTTCTTGCTGATCACAAGGATATCAGATTCCAGAATCCCGGTCAGCACCTCGCAGATGTCGTTGAACACTACCTTGGAGGAATTGTTGTTGTGGAGCAGTTTGTTGATTTTTCTGGTTTT
>CAZNQZ010000240.1:0-3740 GCA_964575245.1 uncultured Lachnobacterium sp.
AAATCCCGTAATATGCCAGAGGGCGTCTGAACTCAAAATCTCGTAGTTCTTATACAATCATCATAGGAATTACGAGATTTTTTCATAAAAAGGATAAACGCCATTCATCCTTAGCGCTCTTTAAAAAGCGGTTTGCTTTAAGGACAAGACGATTATAATAAGAGAGTTTCTGCTCTTGTTATGGTCGTTATTTTTTTGAAAAATTTTTAGTGTATAGTTGACAGAATCGGGCGGTTCCGGTGCGGGAAAATCCAGAGGATATGCCCTGCCAAACATCATGCAGTGCAACTGTTCCATGGTAATCACGGATCCCAAGGCAGAGCTTCTCCGAAAGACAGGCGGGCTTCTGCAAAAGAAAGGATATGAAGTCCGGGTGTTTGATCTTATCAACCCGGACACTTCTTTTTGCTATAACCCGTTCCATTACGTTCAGGATGACAAGGATGTGCTGCGCCTGATTCACAATCTGATAAAGAACACCACGCCAAAGGGTGCGCAGAGTACGGATCCATTTTGGGAGAAAAGTGAGACGGCTCTTCTGCAGGCGCTGATGATGTACCTGCTTCATGAGGCCCCTCCGGAGGAACAGAATTTTGCCATGATTATGGAAATGCTTGGTTCTGCACAGGTAAAGGAGGATGACGAAGAATACGAGTCGCCTTTGGACATTTTATTTGAGAGGCTGGAGATGAGGGAGCCGGACAGTATTGCGGTCAAGCAGTACCATATTTACAAGCAGGCGGCAGGAAAGACGGCAAAAAGTATTCTGATTTCCGTAGGGGTGAGGCTGGCGGCTTTCAACCTGCGCCAGATTGCGAACCTGACCTGCACGGATGAACTGGACCTTGCCAGCATCGGGGAGAAAAAAGTGGCACTGTTCTGCTGCATCCCGGATGCGGATACCAGCCTGAATTACTTAGTCGGCATGGTATACAGCCAGTTATTTCAGACATTGTATTATGTGGCAGACCGGAAATACGGAGGACGGCTTCCCGTGATGGTAAACTGCATCATGGATGAGTGGGCGAATGTATCGCTGCCGGATGATTTTGAAAAAATCCTTGCCACATGCCGCTCACGCTCCGTGTTCTGCAGTATTATCGTCCAGAACATGAGCCAGATCAAGGCACTGTTCAAGGATTCATGGGAGAGTCTGGTAGGGAATTGTGATGAACTGTTATACCTGGGCGGCAATGAAAAAGAAACGCATAAATATGTTTCGGAACTGCTTGGCAAAGAGACCATCGACACCAACACTTATGGTCAGACGAAAGGAAGGTCGGGCAGTTATTCTACCAACTTCCAGCAGAGCGGAAGGGAACTGCTGACACCGGATGAGGTGCGGATGTTAGACAACCGGGATTCCATTCTGTTCATCCGTGGGGACCGGCCTGTCATGGACAAAAAATACGATTTGATGAAACATCCCAATGTCAGGGATACGGAGGACGGAGGGGCAGAGCCATATGACTATGCGCAGGCACCTATGGCTCACGATATGTTTGCTTTTGATGAAAGCCGGTGCAGTGATTACGAACTGCTGTCGGAGGAAGATTTCACTAGAGAAGATTAGAAAAATGTCACAGCAACGAATTATTGAACATAAGGGCAGTTCGCAGAGCGTACTGTCCGTTGTTTTAGCACTTGAATGTTAGGGATGGACGGCAGAACGCTGGGAAAATGCCATCCCTTTTTAGAATGGAGGTATGCCAATGAAATTTCAGATATGGAAACAGAAAAATAAGAAGAAAGAAACACGGCCAATTCCCCTGAAGGCGGGGCAGAAGAAGATGTTTGTACTGTATGCGGCGCTGGTACTTGGCTTATGCCTTGGAACCGTAAGCGCCTATGCAGCAGACGATCCGCTGAAGGTGGTCAACAACCTATCCACTTTCATTTTTTCACTGATCCGCGCCATCGGCCTGATTCTGTTAGGCTTTGGTATCGTTCAGGTGGGATTGAGCCTGAAAAGCCACGATCCGAGCCAGAGGGCGAATGGGTTTCTGACACTGGCAGGCGGGATCATCATTACCTTTGCCAAGGAGATTCTGGATTTGATAACAAAATAAAAGATCAGAATTATGGAAGATTGGAGGGGGTGAAAATGTTTTGAGTGATAACTGGATTGTACAGAATTTAAATTCTGCATTGGATACATGGAATGAGAAGCTGTCGGAGATTTGGACGCTGTTATCGCAGGATCCGGAAAAATTTAAGGGCGGTGCCATATGGGATGTGATGAATACGGTCAATGGTGCGCTGAAAGGAATCGGTTACGGGCTTCTGGTCTTATTTTTTGCCGTGGGTATTGTAAAAACCTGCGGCAGTTTTACCGATATGAAGAAGCCGGAGCATGCCCTGAAAGCCTTTATCCGTTTTGCGCTGGCGCAGGGAGCGGTAAAATATGGGATGGAACTGATGACTGCCATTTTTTCCATTGTGCAGGGAATCGTTTCCACGATTATGGAAAAATCGGGAATGACAGGGGGAAAGGTTACACAGCTTCCGGACGCCATCGTGGAAAAGGTGGAGTCCGTGGGCATGCTGGAATCCATCCCTTTATGGATCGTGACGCTGCTTGGCAGTCTTCTGATTACCATTTTATCCTTTATCATGATCCTGACCGTTTATGGCAGGATGTTCAAGCTGTATATGTACACAGCGATTGCACCCATCCCGGTCGCCACGTTTGCAGGCGAACCGACGCAATCTATTGGAAAGAACTTTATCCGTTCCTATGCAGGGGTATGTTTAGAGGGGGCAGTCATTGCACTGGCCTGTATTATATTTTCTGCCTATGCGGCAAGCCCGCCTGCGGTGGGAAGTGCGGATATGTCAGCCGTGACGATTGTGTGGGAGTATATCGGGGAACTGGTATTTAACCTGCTGATTCTGGTAGGGGCGGTAAAAGCATCTGACCGGATTGTCAAAGAGATGATGGGATTGTAGACAGTTAGGGGAAAGAAGAACTGTGGCTGGAAAAAATAACCGTTTTTATTTTAGGATTTTTCTTGCATAAAGAACAGAAAGTGCCTATACTGTAGGTAAAGGAAGTAAAGAAATCAAAGAAAAGGAGGGAATGACAGATGGAAATTGCAAAGATATCGAGCAAGGGGCAGATTACCATCCCCATATCCGTAAGAAATCGTCTGCATCTGAATACCGGGGATAAGGTACTGATACTGGAGGAAAACGGAAGGTTTTATATTGAGAATGCGGTAAACATGGCATTCCAGCGCGTAGAGGAAGGATTCCGTGGTGCAGCGGCAGAGGCCGGTTTCCAGTCTGAGGAAGAGATGCAGGACTATGTGAATGAAATCCGGAAGGAGCGCAGGGGGAGATAACAGATGAGGATTATGCTGGATACGAATATACTGATTTCCATCATCTTCTTTCCCTCTGGAGTGACGAGGGAATTTACCAGACAGGTGGGACTTGGGAACCGGATTGTATTATGTGACTATGTGATTGAAGAACTGCGGCTTGTGGTAGACAGAAAGTTCCCGGAACGGAAAAAGATTCTGGAGCAGTTTTTCTATGAATTGCCGTTTGAACTGGTCTGCACGCCAAAGGACTTAAATTTAGAAGATTTTCCTGCGGTAAGGGACAGTAAGGATACTCCAATTCTTGCCACTGCCATTTTGGAAAATATTGATATACTGATAACCGGGGATAAGGATTTGCGAGTGGTGGAAACAGAATACCCGGAGATTATGACAATGAGTGAATTTATAGAAAAA
>CAZNQZ010000241.1:0-3734 GCA_964575245.1 uncultured Lachnobacterium sp.
GTCAAGTAATGAGAATCACTCTCAAGGCGTATGATCACGAGCTGGTGGATTCATCGGCGAAGAAGATCATCGAAACAGTCAAGAAGAACGGATCGCAGGTGAGCGGACCCGTACCTCTTCCCACCAAGAAGGAAGTGGTCACAATTCTGCGCGCGACCCACAAGTACAAGGATTCCCGTGAACAATTTGAACAGAGAACTCATAAGAGGCTGATTGATATCGTGACTCCGACCCAGAAGACGGTGGACGCGCTGTCCCGTCTGGAGATGCCGGCCGGTGTGTACATTGATATCAAGATGAAAAACAAGTAATGGTATCAAATGTCCTAGTTACTAGGATGAGCGCTCAGGCGCTCCGCTGTAGAAAACAGGAGGTAAATATATGAAGAAAGCGATTTTAGCAACAAAAGTCGGAATGACTCAAATCTTCAACGCAGACGGCGTTCTGGTTCCGGTCACTGTACTGCAGGCAGGGCCCTGCGTTGTGACACAGATCAAGACCGTTGAGAATGACGGCTACAGTGCCGTGCAGGTCGGATTTGCCGACAAAAAGGAAAAGGTTGTCAATAAGGACGCGAACGGAAAGAAGGAAATCCGCCGCAGACACGGTGTGAACAAGCCGGAGATGGGACATTTTGCGAAGGCCGGCGTGTCCGCCAAGCGGTTTGTCCGTGAGTTCCGTTTCGAGAACGCCGAGGAGTATAAGCTGGCAGATGAGATCAAGGCCGATATCTTCGCAGAGGGCGACAAGGTTGATGTATCTGCTATATCCAAAGGTAAAGGTTTCCAGGGCGCTATTAAGAGATTAGGCCAGCACAGAGGACCGATGGCCCACGGCTCCAAGTTCCACCGTCATCAGGGTTCCAACGGTGCCTGCTCTTCTCCGAGCCGCGTGTTCAAGGGCAAGGGTATGCCCGGACACATGGGCAGCGTCAGAGTCACGACCCAGAACCTTGAGGTTGTGAGAGTTGACGCGGAGAACAACCTGCTGCTCATCAAGGGCGCGGTTCCGGGAGCAAAGAAGGCTCTGATCACCGTAAAAGAGACTGTGAAGTCTGCAAAATAGTGCAAAGATAGGAAAGGAGGAACTTTACGATGGCTAAGGTAGCTGTTTACAATATGGAAGGCAACGAAGTCGGTTCGATCGAGTTGAACGATTCCATTTTCGGCGTAGAGATTAATGAACATTTAGTTCATATGGCTGTTCTTCAGCAGCTTGCAAATAACCGTCAGGGAACCCAGAAGGCCAAGACCCGCTCTGAGGTTCGCGGAGGCGGAAGAAAACCGTGGAGACAGAAGGGGACCGGGCACGCAAGGCAGGGATCTACAAGGGCTCCGCAGTGGACCGGAGGCGGCATGGTGTTCGCCCCGACCCCGAGGGATTATTCCTTTAAGCTCAACAAGAAGGAGAAGCGCGCGGCGCTCAAGTCGGTGCTCACCTCTAAGGTGGCGGACAACAAGCTTGTCGTGGTGGATGAGCTGAAGCTGGATGAGATCAAAACCAAGAAGTTTGTTCAGGTGATGAACAACCTCAAGCTGGAGAAGGCGCTGGTGGTCTTAAACGACATGGACACTAACGTGATCGCGTCCGCGGCGAACATCCCGAACGTCAAAACCGCCCAGACCAACGAACTGAACGTGTTTGACGCATTGAAGTACGATACAGTGGTTCTCACCAGAGACGCTGTTGCAACGATTGAGGAGGTGTATGCGTAATGGCAAATATACAGTATTATGATGTGATCCTCAAACCGGTGGTGACCGAGAAGAGTATGGCTGCAATGGCGGAGAAGAAATACACATTTCTTGTTCATCCGGACGCAAACAAGACGATGATCAAGGATGCGGTCGAAAAAATGTTCGAGGGCACTAAGGTCGCAAAGGTCAACACAATGAACTGCGAGGGCAAGACCAGGCAGCGGCGCAGCGCGCGCGGCATCGTTTACGGGAAAACCGCCAAGACCAAGAAGGCGATTGTCCAGCTCACCGCAGACAGCAAAGACATTGAGATTTTCTCTGGGCTGTAAAATAGTTTCGTAGGATATGAGAGAGGAGAACAACCATGGGAATCAAGACCTATAACCCATATACACCTTCCAGAAGGAATATGACCGGCTCTGATTTCTCCGAGATCACAAAGAAGACTCCGGAGAAGTCCCTGACCACTTCGATCAAGAAGAACGCGGGCCGGAACAATCAGGGCAAGATCACCGTTCGTCATCACGGCGGTGAGAACAGAAGAAAATATCGCATCATTGATTTCAAGAGAAATAAGGATGGCATTCCGGCGACCGTTATCGGCGTCGAGTACGATCCGAACCGCACGGCAAACATCGCGCTGATCTGCTACGCAGACGGCGAGAAGGCGTATATTCTGGCGCCGGCGGGGCTGACGGACGGCATGAAGGTCATGAATGGTCCGGAGGCTGAGGTGAGAATCGGAAACTGCCTGCCTCTGGAGAACATTCCGGTCGGTACGCAGATCCACAATATTGAGCTTCTGCCCGGCAAGGGCGGCCAGATGGTCCGCTCCGCGGGAAACAGCGCACAGCTCATGGCAAAGGAAGGCAAGTACGCAACGCTTCGTCTTCCCTCCGGCGAGATGCGCATGGTTCCGATTGGATGCCGCGCAACCGTCGGCGTAGTCGGCAACGGCGATCACAACCTCATCAATCTCGGCAAGGCAGGGCGCAAGCGCCACATGGGTATCCGCCCGACAGTCCGCGGTTCTGTTATGAACCCGAACGACCATCCGCACGGCGGCGGCGAGGGACGCGCTCCCGTGGGACGTCCGGGTCCGTGTACACCCTGGGGCAAGCCCGCACTTGGACTGAAAACCAGAAAGAAGAACAAGCAGTCGAACAAGCTCATCGTGAGAAGAAGAGACGGTAGAGCGATTAAATAATTAGGAGGTTATGAAATGGCACGTTCATTGAAGAAAGGCCCGTTTGCGGACGCAAGCTTACTGAAAAAAGTAGATGCTATGAACGCTTCCGGTGACAAGCAGGTCATCAAGACCTGGTCCCGTCGTTCTACAATCTTCCCGTCATTTGTCGGACACACCTTTGCGGTTCACGACGGGAGAAAGCATGTTCCGGTATATGTGACGGAGGATATGGTCGGACATAAGCTCGGGGAGTTTGTGGCGACCAGAACCTACAGAGGCCACGGCAAAGACGAGAAGAAGTCAGGCGTAAGATAATTTTTGAAAGGAGGTTTCGTCATGGCAAGAGGACACAGATCCCAGATTAAGAGAGAGAGAAACGAAGTAAAAGACACCAGACCTTCAGCAAAATTATCCTATGCTCGAATGTCCGTGACAAAGGCATGCTTCGTGTTGGACGCGATCCGCGGCAAGGACGTTGCGACAGCGCTCGCAATCGTTTCCTACAACCCGAGATATGCGTCATCCGTAATAGAGAAACTGTTAAAGTCAGCCATAGCTAATGCTGAAAACAATAATGGATTGAAGGCAGAGAACCTTTATATTGCGGAGTGCTTCGCCAATAAGGGGCCGACAATAAAGAGAATTCAACCGAGGGCACAGGGCAGGGCTTATCGCATTGAGAAGAGAATGAGCCACATCACAATTGTGCTTGATGAGAGATAGGAGGCAGTCATGGGACAGAAGGTTAATCCGCATGGATTGAGAATCGGCGTTATCAAGGATTGGGACTCTAAGTGGTACGCAGAGGGTGATTTCGCTGATTATCTGTTAGAATATTACAAAATCAG